>JBBITI010000033.1:0-30346 GCA_037440885.1 Dehalococcoidales bacterium
GCAAAAGTGGTGACAGAAATCCTCTTGACAATCAGAACATACGAGCGTATCATTTTCTCTGAACTGTTCAGTACCCTTCGCGAGGACCTTATTCCCTGCCCCCCGCTCACCCTGAGCTTGTCGAAGGGTCATCCTGAGCCTGTCGAAGGGTCATCTCCGCCGCTCTGGATTCGACAAGCTCACCATGAGCGGCTGAATAACATTGTCACCGAGCGGTTGAATAGTATTATCACCGAGCGGCTGAATAACATTGTCACCGAGCAACTGAATAACGTTATCACCGCATTGATACACTAATCCTGAGCTGACCCCCCCCACTCACCCTGAGCCTGTCGAAGGGTCATCTCCGCTCGTGGTGAGCCCGTCGAACCACAACGGCCGGCTCCCGCTGCCCCCGGCTTCCCTTGGAATTTAATCTAACCCAGAAGTCGACTGGGAGTAAACAAAATCTAAATTACCTATACGAGGCATACATTGTGTATCTATTGCTCTCGCTTTTCCGCTTCCCGCTTTGTCCCGCTTATTGATAAACAAAACAGAAGGGAGATAAGGCCACCGGTGCAAACCCGTTCCACGAGGGAATTGTTTCTGCAGAATTGCGTTATCAGCCTCGAATTGTTTTTTCGTGGACGCCATCCCCCGCCGGGATTATTTCTCCGTTGGAGCCGTTGAAAAGAAAAGCTTTCAACAGTTAGTTTTTCGACAAGAGAGAGATAGGAAACACAGATTAAATTTTTGTGCCTTTCCGTTCCGCAGGGTCGAGGTGGCGGTGGTGGAAGATGCGGATCCGTTTGAACTTGCCCTTTTCATCCAGGTCGTAGAGCACATTCTGGTTCAAAATAATAAGATCGCCCTTTTTCCACCGGCGGGGTGAACCCGCGGAAGGATCCCGCATGACGTGGAATTCAGTAATCAGCTCGACACAAAAATGCCGTCCCCGGGAGATAAAAGTAGCCACGTTAAGCACTTCGCGTACATCGGCGGTAAGCGCTTCGTAGTTGGCGATGAACTCCGCCGGGCCGTGGAGTGTCCTGCCGGTCAAACCCGGAATCTGGGGGCCCTGGAAATTATCCGGATATTCCACGGTAACATCAGGACGGAAATAACTGACGACTTTGTCCCACCTTTTGTTATTGAAATAGTCCGCGTATTCCAGGAATTGTTGCCGGTTGATCGCAAACCACCCCCTTTTATCCCATTGTCCGGAGTTTGGCAGGATGGGAGAAAAAAGTCAAGCACGAAATTACATTGACAATCGGAAAGGCTATGTTTAGAATGTTGTCGCCATTGTAATTATTAACAGTATTTTTAGCGTAAATTCAAGATGTCGGCGTGTGTCGATCGGACATCCGGGAGAGAGGTATAAATGAAGAACAAAGTTTATGAAAGTTTTGACAGCGCTATCGCCGATGTTTTCGACGGCGCATCGATCGCCCATTCCTCCTTCGGTACTGCGAGTATCGCGTTGAATCTGTGGGAAGCCCTGACCCGTAAAGCCGTCAAGGATTTGACGATCATTACCAACATGGCCCACCCCCGCCAACCCCCGCCGAAAGGCCCTTCCTTGCCCACCCACGGTCCGATCAACGTCATCCTGCAACCCGGTAAGGTGAAGCGGATCATTACCGGGTTCACCAGTAATGTCTACAGCAACATGCGTGGGTTCGAAGAAGAATACGAAGAAGTTACCAGGAACATGGAAATAATACCTATGGGCTTCGGGAATATCTGTACCCTTCTGGAAGCTGCCGCCGGGGGATACGGCGGTATCCTCACCCCGGTCGGTGTCGGTACTTACCTCGAAGATTATTGCCCGCGCATTGAAGTTGACGGTAAACCTTACATACTTTTGAAGCCGCTGAAACCGGACTTCGGTTTTGTCAAAGCCTGGAAAGCCGATAAGCTGGGCAACCTGGTCTATTATCGCATGCAGCGTGTGCAGAACCCGCTGATTGCCCGGGCTTCTAAGGTGACGATTGCGGAAGTGCTGGAAATCGTGGAACCTGGCGAACTGGATCCCGATTTTATCCATACGCCGCACATCTACGTAGATCGTATCGTCAGGGTACCGAAAGGCGGTCCGGGGAGTTTCGAATGGCACGAGACCTCGAAAGTGCTGGCTTTCGGACCCCGCGGTACCCGCCGTGTCCAGGTCGAAGAAGGTAAAGGAGCTTAATAAACAGTAACGCCGCACAGGGGAGATATGAGATGGATGAAAGAACGCAATTAGTAGGAAAATACGAGTCCACCCACCTGGAGAGAGAAACGATCGGCATGCGCATTGCCAAAGAATTCAAAGACGGTGATTATGTGAATCTCGGTCGCGGATTGCCGGTACTGGCGGCGGATTATATCGATCCTGCGATTGATATCTATTATCATGCTGAACCGGGGTTGCTCGGCTACGGGACTGCGATCCAGATTGATGATTGGGAAGAAATCGATATGAATCTCCACGATGCGGCCAATCGTCATATTCGGTCCAAACCGGGGATGGTTGTCTTCGATATGGGCGAGGCTTTCAATATGCTCCGCAACAAGCGGGTCGGTACCTCGGTGATCGGCGGATTTGAAGTCACCGAGAAAGGCGACTTTGCCAACTGGGCTTTGAAATATCCGGTCAAGCATACGGGGATTTCGGTGGGGGGTGGCTTCGACCTGGTGGTCGGCCCGCAACGCTGTATCGTGGCGATCACCCATCTCGACCGTAACGGGAATTCCAAGATCGTCAAGAAACTGCACTACCCGCTTACCGGTGCCCCGCAACATATCGATTTTATTATCACCGACCTGGCAGTTTTCGAGATCCGGGGTCCCAAGGGCGCTAAAGAAGGACTCTTCCTGAAAGAGATCGCTCCCGGCTGGACTGTTGACGAATTGCGTGTGATCACCGAAGGATCTTTTCAGGTGGTTCCCGATTTAAAGGAATATGAGCTGTAAGCTGACAGGAGGTTCGCGATGCCGGATTTGAAATACAGCCAGTATTTTCTGAATGAACTGGCACCGGAACAGCGGCAAAAAGGTTTCGGCAAGAGTCCCATGTTCCTGGTCTGGACTGACAACGATATCATTGAAGGGAGCCATGCTTTCTCGGTGATGCTGATGGGCGAGCAGGCGACCAAAGTAGCCGGTCATGGCCCCCATACCCATAAAACCCCGGAGGTGCTGGTGGCCCTGGGCACGGATATCGATAATCCCCGTGATCTCGGCGCCGAAGTCGAGCTTTGCATGGGACCGGAGATGGAACCGCACCACTTTAACCAGACGACACTGGTCTATATACCGGCCAACTTCATCCACTGTCCCTTCCGGGTCTTGAGTGTCAAGCGGCCGTTCCTTTTTATCCAGGCACAGTATTCGGGCAAGTTGACCGAAACCTCGCTGAGGAAGCTGGTTTCTGCCGAACTGCGGGACAAGATGATCTTCATTGATGCCGACGGCACGCAGAAGGATTGACGAATCACAATCGAATATGCGGCATCTCCGCTAACAGTAGAGGGATATGAGAGCGTTACTGGTCTATGATTCGGTGTACGGCAATACCGAAAAAATTGCCCTGGCAATTACTGAAGGGCTGAAAACGAAAGGCGAGGTCCTGCTTTTCAAGGCGGGTCCCGCTATGACGGCTACGCTTCCGGATTGTGACTTGTTGGTGGTCGGCGCGCCAACCCATGGTGGGTGGTATCCACCGTCTATCCGGGAATTCCTGAAATCGATAGCCGGAAACACTGTCCGGAACAAGAAGGTAGCCACATTTGACACGCGCATCATCAAGGGCGGTGCGGGAAAATTTGCCCGTATTTTCGGTTACGCTGCTGACCGGATTGCCTCAGAATTAAGAAAGTCAGGCGCTGTGATTGTCGCCGCAGCGGGTTTTGGAGTCGGGGGCAAAGAAGGACCGCTTGATGCGGGCGAACTGGAACGTGCCCGTAAATGGGGTAATGACCTGGTCAAGTAACCTGGTATTGGACAGCGTTCGGTCTTTTCTGCCGTCCTTCCATACACACTTGATTCCGTCCCATTGATACCTTCGGTGTGTACGGCATGCAACTTGAGGTAAACTAAAAACCTCAATTCTATCCAGTAAAATAGCTAAAACAAGTATTCCCGGGCTTAAAAAAAAGGGCGGGAAACTACCCGCCCTCTGTTGCGAAGGTAATAATCTATAGGTTAAGGTCTTATTTTTTGACCATCTCCTTGACCGCCGCGATCACCGTATCTCTGTCGTAGCCGTATTTCTTCCGTTGTTCCGGACCGCTGCCGAAACCCGCGTAAATCTGCGGGATCCCCATTCTCTTGAATTTTTTCGGGAACACGCCGCTATCGGCAAAGACATCGGCAACGGTGCTGGCGAGACCTCCCTCCATCAGATGGTCTTCCCAGACAAGGATATTCTGGGTTTCCTTGACGGCTTTGATTATCAGTTTGCTGTCAACCGGCTTGATGGAATACATATCGACGACGCGGACGTCAATATTCTCCGCTGCGAGTGCTTTGGCCACTTCCAACGATTCAAAGACCAGTTCGCCATGCGACATAATGGTAATATCTTTGCCGTCACGTGGGGTCAGTCCCATGCCGATCTTGTACTGGTATTTGCCCGGTTCGTACAGGACACGGTCCTGTTTACCCTGGGCGAGGCGGATGTACAGCGGATGGGGATAAGTCATGCTGAGGTAAAGGATGTCGCGGATCATGTTCGGATCCCCGATTGATAATACGGTGTTGTTGACCATCGATTTCATAATCGCGATGTCTTCCATGGCATTATGGGTCGAGCCGCCGCCGGAAGTCAGCCCACCGCCCGTGCCAATCATGCGCACCGGGAGATCCTGGTAACAGATTGCGGTGCGGACCTGTTCGCAAGCGCGCATGGTCATAAAGGGGATCATACCCATGATAAACGGAATATTACCCTCCAGGGCGAGACCAGCGGCGATACCAGCCAGATTTTGTTCGGCGATACCGACATCGATATAACGGTCCGGGCAATCTTTCTTGAATTCTTTCAAAGCGCCGCCGGTGTCGGCGGTCAACGCCCAGACGTTGTTATACTTCATACCCAGTTCCCGTACCGTGTCACCGACGACCGATCTGGCTGATAAGAACGTACCGAAGTTAAAAGTCTGTCTCATTTTTATTTCCTTCCTTTTGCATAAGCCGCTTCGACATCCGTAATGGCTTTATCCATATCTGCCTTGCTCAATGCTCCTGCATGCCAGCCGAGATTTTTCTCCATGAAGGAGACCCCTTTGCCCTTGATAGTATTGGCGATGATAACGGTCGGTTTGTGGTGGGTGCTGGGGGGCAGGTTGTCGAGAGCGTTGACAATCTGGTTCATGTCATGTCCATCGATATCGACGACATCCCAACCGAAAGACTTCCATCTGTCCGAATAGTGTTCGAAACTCATCGCCTCACCGGCGAAGCTGGTCATCAACTGCATGTTTTTATCCACGATACCGATCAAGTTGCCAAGCTTATAAGATGCGGCAGTATTCGCCGCTTCCCAGATTTCGCCTTCACAGGTCTCGCCATCTCCCATCATGCAATAAACCCGATGGGATTGTTTTTTCTGCTTGGCAGAAAACGCCATACCGACCGCGACTGCCAACCCTTGCCCCAGAGAACCTGAAGAACATTCCGCTCCCGGGAGGTATACTTTGCAGACGTGCATGCCGTATTTGCTATCGAGTTTGCCATATGTTGCCAGAATCTCGTCATAATCGAAAAAGCCTCGCAACGCCATGGCGATATACATACAGACGGCACCGTGTCCTTTACTCAGGATAAACCGGTCACGCGTCGGCATCAGAAGGTCTTTAGGATTAACGTTCAGTCCGTGATGCCAGAGACCGATGAGAAGGTCGGTCATGGACAGGTCGCCCCCGATGTGTACTGCACCTTCATAGTGACCGCACAAGTACAAAAGTTTTTTGCGCATTTCGAATGCCAGGTCTTCAAGCCGCTTTACTTCTTTTGGATCAGCCATAAATCAACTCCTTATTTAATGCAATTCGCTTTTTTGGATTTTCCGAATCCGTGTATGCATTCTAGATAGAACACTGGAAGTATACTGCAAAAATGACCGCGGGTAAAATATTGGCGGGTTGGAGTATAATTATTGGGAACTCACCGATCAATCCGGTAGGATCATTGCTTTACATTACAGCGTATCGTATCAGGCAAAAATGATTTAATATTGATATTGCCTGTTAGTGCCGGCGAGTTTCGCCTTCGATTTGTACCGTTAGCGGTGAGTATATTCCTCTTCGTTCAGCGATTGTGCTATTATTCGCTCTACATATCATGCTTGGCAAATATATTAGGAGGTGATTGATGCATAACACATGGAAATTCATGCATGCTGCCATCGTAGTCAAGGATATCGAGAAAGCTATTAAACATTTTGAATCCCTGGATGTTGGCCCGTTCCCGCCTTTTATCGGAGGTCCCGGGATGAAGTTTTCCGGAAAGACCGTCAAAGGTAAACCGATCGAATATGATATGGACCTGCGCCTGGCAAAAAGTAACCTGGGCGGAATTGGTCTGGAGCTTATTCAACCATTGGCCGGAGAAACGGTGTATACTGATTTCCTTGCCAAGCACGGCGAAGGTCTGCATCATTTAGCCTATGGCGTTGAGGATTTCGATCTAGAAATCTCGGATATGCATAATAGGGGTTTTGATGCAGTCCAGACCGGTGCCATCGGTTCCAGTCGCTGGGCGTACTTTAATACAGATGCCGTCGGTGGTATGTTAATCGAATTATGTGAAACGCCGAAAAGAAACGCCGGATAAAATCGAAGCTGCAGGCCGGTGATTTAGTCCGGCCTGTGCTTTCTCCATGCTTGTTATCAAGACTTGGATTCCAGAAATTCATTTTCAGGCTGCTTTTTATTTATTCTTTGCGATGTTCTAGAATATGCTAGTCAAGTCTGAATTCGGGAGGTTCCCATAGTGTTTCCCCTCTTTTATCATGTGAAACAGGAACTAAAAGGTCCGGTTATTTTGGATGTCCCTCGCATAATTAAGAAGCAGATTGCGCGCCTGGCCCTACAGGATAATATTAAACCGGGCCAGACGATAGCGATTACCGCCGGTTCCCGCGGCATTACCGGAATAGACAGAATCATCAGTACAATGGTGCAGGAGTGTAAAACCATGGGGCTCCGGCCTTTTATTTTTCCGGCTATGGGGAGTCATGGTGGAGCTACGGCAGAAGGCCAGAGACATCTTCTTGAACACTATGGAATAAGTTCCGCTACCATGGGTTGTGAGATCAAATCCGGCATGGAAGTCGTTCAGATCGGTCAAGTCAAAGGTATTCCTGTTTATTGCGACAAAAATGCCTGGCAGGCCGACTGGATTGCGGTTGTTAATCGGGTAAAACCGCATACCGATTTCGATCATGAGATTGAGAGTGGTCTATTCAAGATGATGTCTATCGGCATCGGTAAACAACTCGGGGCTGAAACCTGCCACCGGGCGGGTCATCATTACAGCTATGCCGAGGTTTTTCCGCTGGTCGGCAAGGCTTTTCTCGAATCCGGCAAGGTGCTTTTTGGACTGGCGATTGTGGAAAATGGCTACGGGCAAACTGCCCGGCTCGAGGCAGTGAAACCAGCGGACTTCTATAATGTAGAGAAGAAATTACTCAGGCTTGCCAAGCTCTGGATGGGACGCATACCGTTTGATGACATTGACATATTGATTATTGATGAGATGGGGAAAAATATCAGCGGTACCGGTATGGATCCGAATGTCATTGGTCGTCCCTGTATACAAAAAAAGCCTGGGCCGCCCAGGATTCGCCAGATATTCGTCCGCGATTTGACTGCAGAATCCGACGGGAATGCTCTTGGCATCGGGATGGCTGACCTGGTTGCTAAAAGGCTGGTCCAGAGGATCAGCCGGACAAATACGAACATAAATGTGATTACTACCGGTGCACTGGATCTGGCGAAAATCCCCATGTATTTCGAGTCTGAAAGACAGGCTATCGAGACTGCACTTGGAATGATCGGTTTAACGCCACCTGAAAATGCCAGGATCGTGCGTATTAAAAATACATTGCACCTGACGGAGATGGATGTTTCATCTCCATTACTCGCCGAAGTGGAATCAAATCCACGTCTTACTTTAACCGGGACATCATTTTCACTGCAATTCGACCTTGACGGCAATCTTATCTAGTTTTAGTTTGAATGAGGTTACAGCATGATAGATCGCGTTCTATTGATCGTGACGGCGCATCCGGACGATGAAACATTCGGTTGCGGAGGCACACTGGCCAAATATGCATCCGAAGGAGTAAAAGTTTATTGTGCCTGTGCGACACGGGGAGAAGCTGGCACCTTCGAACCCGAGCATATGAAGGGGTTTCAAACGGTAGGTGATATGCGATGGGCTGAATTTGAAAAGGCAAAAAAAGAACTGGGCCTGGCCGGAATATTTCATCTTGGTTATCGTGACTCCGGGATGCCCGGAAGCGAAGATAACAAGCATCCGCAAGCCTTTATCAATGCTTCGACTGAGGAAGCTGCCAGCCGAATTGTGAAAATTATCCGGGAAATAAAACCCCGGGTAATGATAACTTCCGATCCGGTAGGAGGTTACCGCCACCCGGACCATATCGCTGTTCATAAAGCGACACTCAAGGCATTTGAAGCAGCCGGAGATGAGAAGCAATATCCCGATATCAAGTCAATCTGGCAGCCGGACAAACTCTACTATAATGTTTTTCCGCATACTATTTTACGTATCAGTGTCGCCTTGATGCCGCTTTTCGGTCAGGATCCGCATCATTTGGGAAAGAATCGTGATATCGATCTTGCCAGCATCGCCAGCATTAACTTTCCGATTCACTCAGTAATTAAATTATCAAACCGTGATCAAATTATCCGCAACCGGGCTACTGCATGTTATGCCAGTCAAATCGATAATCGTCCCCGGAGAAAAGGATTACTCTCTTTACTGCAAAAATTCTCCCGTGACGACCGGGATTCATTCATGCGAGCGTATCCCCCGGCGAACGGTCGTTTACGTGAAAAAGACCTGTTTCAGGGGGTGGTATAAGTTGTTGATTGTCTTGGTCGAAGATCTTGAGCTATCCGAAAAAATTTAGATAAAAATGTTGGGAGGAAATATGAATCCGGAAGCAGACGTCAGTGGCCAGATACCGGTGGAAAACGGTGCAGAAGGTTTTATCGAACTGCTCAATGTCAATCACGTCGATTATATTTTTTTGAATCCCGGCACGGATACTACACCGATACAGGAAGCAGTTTCCCGGTTGAGAGCTCTCGGTCGCCGTACGCCCCGGATTATTCTGTGTACTCATGAAACAGTTGCGATGGCAGCGGCGCACGGGTATTTCCTGGTTACCGGTCGACCGCAGGTAGTGCTGGTCCATGTTGATGTGGGTACTCAGAATATTGGCGGGGCTTTGCATAATGCACAACGTTCCCGCATCGGCGTAGTTATTTGCGCAGGGCGTTCTCCATCAATATTTGAAGGCGAACGAGCTGGTAGTCGTTCCATGGGTATTATGTGGTGGCAGGAACAGCGTGACCAGGCTGGTATTGTGCGTAATTTTACAAAATGGGATTACGAGTTGCGGTTCAACGAGAACGCTCACCACGTTGTCCAGCGAGCGTTCCAGGTGGCTGCAACCGAGCCCTGCGGCCCGGTTTATCTTACTCTACCCCGGGAAGTGCTGGTAGAGAAAATTAAAAACGTGAAAATGCTGGATCCTGGACGTTTCGCAGCGCCGGCAACTCCTCAGGCGGACCTGAACAAACTGGCGCAGGCTGCGGACATTCTGGCTTCCGCTCAGAATCCGTTGATCATAACCGGATACTCGGGACGAAATCCTGCATCAGTATCCCCGCTCGTCGAACTGGCTGAGATGATCGGGGCGCGTGTGAGTTCATCAGGGTCGACAATCAATTTTCCTGCGGATCATCCGCTCTGTATTGCTAACCCAATGGATTATTTTAAAAACGCCGATGTCGTTTTGATTATCGATCATGATATCCCTTATATTCCTGCGGTTGTTAAGCTTTCCCCGTTGACGAAGATTATACAAATCGGGATAGATCCAATAAAGCAGGACATGGTCATGTGGGGCTTTCCCTCTGATATTTTGATCCAGGCTGATTCAGCGAAAGCGATTCCGGCATTGAATGACTTATTACTGGCAAGAATTACCAGGGCAACCCGGGAAAGAGCTTCTATTATGCTGCGTCAATCGGAACAGGAGAAGTTACAAGAAGATAAAAAAATTCGAGATTTAGCTTTGAGTCAGGCTGGCCAATCCCCGATCTCTGCAGAATGGTTCTGTTATTGTTTGTCCGAGGTGATCGATACCGACGCCATCATCGTTGATGAATCTCTGACATCTACTGTGGCAGTCTCGCGTTATCTGCCACGCACCAAACCGGGAACTTATTTCAATAGCGGCGGTTCAAGCCTGGGTTTTGGGTTAGGAGCGTCACTCGGTGTTAAAATGGCGGCGCCGGAAAAAATGGTGGTTTGTCTCGAAGGCGACGGTAGCTTTATTTTTGCTTGCCCCACACCTGCTTTTTGGGCTTCGCATGTTTACGGTGTTCCTTTTCTTTGTATCATTTTTAATAACCAGGGATACAATGCCGTCCGTACAAATTTACGTGCTACTTTTGGCAAGGATAATTTCGGCGAAAAAGAATCCTTTATTGCCGGTATCGATATTGCTCCGTCTCCCGACTACGGGATGATTGCCCGCGCCTGCAACGCTTACGGGGAAACGGTCAGTGATCCTGCTGAAGTTAAACCGGCTATCAAACGTGCCGTCGAACAGGTTAAAAGCGGTCGTTCCGCAGTACTGGATGTACGGATCGCCCGCAGATAAAATGACAGGCCTTCGGTCTCTCGTATCATTTGACCTGAGACTGTTATGTAGCTATAATAGCGAGCAAAATAGGTACCGTTTGGAGGTAGTATGGAACTCAAAGATTATATCGTTGCGGAAATAAACGGACAAAAAAGGAATATTGACCGGGTACTTAAGGATTTGAATCAATCGGAATATGGCTGGCGGCCAGCGTCCGGTTGCAATTCGATTGGTTTGATTCTTTTCCACATCGCCCGGTCCGAAGATATGTTCGTCCAGGCAAGGCTCCAGGAGAAACCCCAATTATGGGAAACCGAGAAATGGTTTTTAAAGTTGAATGTTGCGGAGAATGAAGCCGGCGCTCATTATACAATTGAGCAGGTCAATGCTTTTCCGGTTCCCCAGTTTAAGGAACTGACCGCCTATTTTAATGCCGTCCGGCAAAAGACACTGGATTATCTAAGTTCACTTAAAGCCGCTGATTTGGACCGTAAGTTCGCCATGCCGCCATTCGGTGAGATGACCGTGGCCGGAATGTTTTCTTTGGTTGTTGGGCATGCCGCTGGTCATATCGGAGAAATGTCTTACATCCGCGGCATTCAGCGCGGTATGGATAAATAATCCGGCGTAAAACCTATTCAGCAGCCTTTCAAACTACTTGGAAGGCTGCTGATTATTTATTATCCTTCTTCTACGCCATCCTGTCTCTTTGATCATCATTACAGTAATGATCGATACCAGGGAAAGTCCTGCCCAGAAGAAAAAAGGCAAGCCCTCGTTGATACTGGCAAGGCTATTGCCCAGCGGCGGTGCCAGCACCGATCCGATCGGGCCGATTGTAAAAACAATCCCTAGTGCCGTCCCGGCGGTTGGCAATTCGATTCCTTTACTCTCCAATAATGTCGTCATGGATATCGACATGAAGGCATCCATGAAGATACCGGAGAAAAACATCAGTACCCAGACTAATTCATGACCGGCAAACGGCAATAGCGCCAGACTTACTGTATTCACGATGACCCCAGTCAGAAGGACAACCTTCCTTAGGCCGATTTTATCTGAAAAAGCGGCAAGTGGTATGACAAATACAGTGCTCATCGCGTAGAAGAGGGATAGCCCTCCGTCCGCATTCGCCGCCGTCCATCCGTTATTGCGCAGGAAGAGGGGCAGATAACCGGTCATACCCTGGATGCCTGCCATGCGAAAGGCGATGGTTAATCCGACCAGCCACACCACCTTGTTTTTAATAATTTTTACAAAAGACTCTTTAAAGGGAGCTTTTACGATCGGACGAGAATCGCCGCCGGCACCTGGTGTTCTGGCGAAGAAAAACCACATACTTCCGATAACTGCTGAGATAGTGCCGTAAAAAAACATGACATTACGCCAGCCACCGAGCCATGGAGAGATTATTGTGGCACTGATCATCGGTCCCAGCATCAAACCGAAACCCATCCCCATCGCCCCGACGGCGTTGGCTACCCCAAGGTTACGGTTGCGGAACCAGGTTGCTATCAGCTTGGTGATGTTCAGCGGGATTACCTGCCTTGCCAGCCCGTTGAAGAGAACTGTGATTGCCAGCATGGCGAAGGTACCGGAAAACCCCCGTAACGCGCCGGTGATGCCTACCAGTAATGCGGCAAAACCAAGGACTCGATTCAATCCGAAGCGGTCGCCCAGCAATCCGGCAAAGAGAGCGACGAAAATACCGGCGGCACCGGTCGCACCCCAGATGGTCCCGACCTGTACCAGGTTTAAGCCGAGGTCTTCACGGATCTCGTTGAATAGTACCGGTAAACAAGACATCGGGATGGCGGTAACAAAGGTACTAGACAAGAAAGAGAGCCCGAGAATCAACCATCTGAACTTATTTTCCGAAATCTTTGACATCATAAAGGTTTATCATGGATTTAGCTGCTTATGTGTTCGATACATGATTAGTATAAAAAATAAACTAAAAAATTGTATCATATGCGACCTCCTAAGCCAACTCGAGGTTTGACATGACAGCGAGTCTGGTTCATAATGAGCCACAGTTGTTCTCGTTTGCTTCAGTCTGACAGTGTAGAGAAAAGGTGATCCCTGTACTAAGAATCGTAAATAATTCTATTATGCATTAAGGAGGAACGTAGTGAAAGCAGCAGTTATGGTACAACCGGGAAAGGTTGAGGTTCAGGATGTTCCCGAGCCAGTAATGGGACCTGAACAAATAAAAGTAAAAATTGCTTATTGCGGAATCTGCGGCAGCGAATTACATGCCTTCCAACCGGAATTCCAGACCGGAATCCCGACGTTTCGCGGCCCACAGCGAGCTTCATCAGGCCCGCGTGTCATGGGTCATGAAGCCTCGGGTGTTATTGTTGAAGTCGGGAAGAACACTAAAGCCGGTTATAAAGTCGGACAGCGGGTAGCCATGGACTTCCGTTGTTATTGCGGTGCCTGTTATTATTGCCGTAACAAAATGCCGCATTTCTGTGAAAGAGTAACTCCCGCCTCCGGCGCCTATGCCGAGTACGCCGTCTATAATGAGGACGCCATCTATCTTCTACCCGATAACGTAACCATGGAACAGGGCGCACTACTTGAACCGGTATCGGTAGCCGTGCATACGATTGACGTCGCTGCGCCGAAACCGGGTTGTACGATGGCTATTCTCGGCGGTGGTCCGATTGGTATGCTTATCCTGGAAGTGGCGAAGAGATCAGGAGCATCGATGATCATGCTCTCGGAGCCGGTGGAGGGGCGTCGCAAAATAGCAGAGAAACTTGGCGCTACGGTCACGGTCGATCCTGCGAAAGAAAATCTTGACGAAGTAACCGCCAAACTGACTAACGGTCGCGGTTTCGATATTGTGATCGATGCTTCTGGTAAGATCGCTGTTGCCAAACAAGCGATTAACCTGGCTGATAATTGTGGTACGATCGTTTGGGCGGCGATGTATCCGGGTGGAGCCGAGTTACCGGTCATCCCGTCTTACATGTATGCCCGCGAATTGACTATCAAATCAGTTTTTGTCTCTCCTTATTGCTTCCACCGGGCACTTAACATGCTTCCCACGATGGAACTGGAACCTCTCATCTCTATTAAACCAATCGAAAAGATAACTGAAGGCTTCCAGGAATTACTTAAAGGGCAGGGGATGAAAGTCCTTATAAAACCAGGCAAATAGGATTTATGTCTAAAAGAGGGGGGTAAAATCCCCCCTCTTTTCATTTGATAAAACCGGTTGTTTATCCGAGGAACTTGTTTGCCAGACCGTCCCATGCTGCCCGTTCTGCTTCATAAGGGGCGGATTCGGCATGGGAAGATTCTCCCAATACCATCATCCAGCGGTCTTTACCATATACAGGCCAGGTGAGTCCTGCAGTGGAAGGATCTCCGGTTTTGGCGAATGCTAACCAGGAATCCTGCATTGTTTCCGATAATCTTCGCGCTGCAGAACCGTTACCTTCAAATTCGCTGGTCAGCGTCCCGAAGATAAAACCGACATCGAGAGCATGACACGCTCCTAATTCTGCGATAACCGATTTCCATGTGAAAACGTAGCCATAAGCCGGTGTGCCGAAATTCTCCTGAATTTCACACAAGCGGATGTTAGGCATCCGGAAATGCTGGTCTCCCATGATGGCGACATAAATTTCGAACGGGGTTACCTGCAGATCCCGTTTCGATAATGCTTTTCGGTATTTTTCAATCATTACAGACGTATGTTGTTGGGGAAGTAGTCGCTCAACCCGCTTGTAGAGGCCCGCTTCATCCAGATCATGAAAATCAGGCCCCATTTTGGCAAATAGTTTCCCTTCTTCGAGATTTGAACCGGCAATCACCGTAATCTCACGCGCTGATCCATTTTCGATAATATCTAGAGGCACGCCTTTAAGTATTTCTCCGTCCTGAACCGGTCCGAGGGTACCACCGCTGACTCCGCTTGCTCCTGCTTCTGCTAGTTTAAGTTGCGCTTTTTTGATTGTTTCGATGGAAAGAGCGCGCAAGGCATCTACGTCTTTTGCTGATAACCCTAACTGGGTGAGAAAGTTATTGGCAACCGAAAAAGCTTGAGAGAGCGGTTGGGCTTTACTGGCCCCGCTCTGAAGGATGGCTTTCCGGAATAGACCTTGGGATTCTTTGATTGCCAGCAGAGCTCCGATGCTCTCGGCACCGGCGGATTCTCCGAAAACTGTGACATTCTCCGGATCCCCGCCGAAGGCAGCGATATTGTCATAGATCCACCTTAGAGCAGTAATCTGGTCAAGAAAACCTTCATTTCCAGTTGCAGGTATCTTCCCGCCAGTAATTTCCCGTAGATTGAGAAATCCTAGTGAGCCGAGACGATAATTTATGGTTACCATAACGATTCCGCCGCGTTTCGCCAGTGTTTCTCCCGGTGTTATCGGGGAAGATCCAGAGCCATTTGTGAAAGCGCCGCCGTGGATCCAGACCATCACTGCCCGTTTTTCGTCGTCAAGCCCGGGTGTCCATATGTTAAGGTAAAGGCAATCTTCGCTTTGTGGTTCTATTGATGGCTTCCGGCCCGGTATTACAGAGGGCATGATTAGTTGCGGACAGATCGGACCAAATTGAATCGCAGGACGAACACCCGACCATGGTTTGACCGGTTGGGGAGGCATCCAGCGTAGATCGCCGACGGGAGGGGTGGCGTAGGGGATGCCCTTGAAAACACATAGTCCATTTTCCGATAAACCTTGGAGTTTTCCGGAGTTGGTTACTACGATGTTGCTCTGTGTCATTTTAATACTCCTTATCCTAACCACCTGTTTTCGATATTATCCCAGGCGGCTCTCTCTTCTTCATAAGGGGCTTTGACAATACGACTGCTTTCACCGAGGATCATGGTATGTCGTTCCCTATCGTAAGCAAGCCATGTGTCAAGACTGGAACTGGCCGGGTTACCGGAATGGGCGAAGCTGGTCCAGGTTTCTTGCATTTGAACTTTCAGGCGTTCTATCCCTGGTCTGGAGCCGTGGAATTCGGCAGTGGTTGAATCGAAAAGAAAGCCGACATCCAGTGCATGACAGGCACCGAATCCCGGTACGGCACATTGCCAGTCAAAGAGATAAGAATAACTCTTCCTCCCCAATTTTTGTTGTGATTCGACCATACGCAGACCGGGCAAGCGGAATTGACCGTCACCGTAGACGGCGATATAAACCTGACCGGGTGTAGGTGGTTTACCATTTCGATCGGTTAAAGCTTTCCGGTATGTAGCGATAAGATCGGGGACATATTCGGATGGGACAATCCGCCCCATACGTCTTATAAGGTCGGCTTCATTTTGATTAACGATACGCGGATCAGTACCAGCGAAAAGAGTACCCTCATCAAGGTTACTTCCGGCGATGATTGTGATATCGCGTGCTGAACCGGCCTGGACCGCATCAAGAGGTAACGCAGGCAGTATCATACCGTCGATTACCGGTTCGGTAGGCGCGCCGCGTACACCCCAGGACCACATTTGCTTCTGGGTGTTGATTAGATGCGAAGCTGGTATTTTGCGTAGGGCTTCCCACTCTTTTCCGGTCAAACCGAGTGCCTGCAACAATTTTTCCGCAACAGTAACGGCATCTTCAAGAGAATGACAGGTGCACGCGCCGCTTTGCAGGATTGCTCTGTTGAAAAGACCTTTTGCCAGTGGCATCGCCAGAAGTGCCCCTACGCTCATAGCACCTGCTGACTCCCCGAAAATGGTTATGTTATCGGGATCTCCACCGAAAGCAGAGATATTTTCACGTACCCAGTGTAAAGCAGCTACCTGATCAAGAAGGCCTTCGTTGCCTGTCGCCGGTATTTTCCCTTTGGTTAGCGAATCAAGGTTTAAGAAACCGAGAGGCCCCAGGCGGTAATTGATAGTGACCAGGACGATATCGCCGCGTTTTGGCAGTATCGTCCGGCCTCGCTGCGTTGGTTCCGAACCTGATCCCAGGCTGAAAGCACCGCCGTGGATCCAGACCATCACCGCTCTTTTTTTATCATCTATTCCGGGTGTCCAGATATTTAAGAAGAGGCAGTCCTCGCTCTGGGGTTCAGCCGGTAACGGCTCACGCGGGGCGGCAAACTCCGGCGGTGGTTGCGGTGCAATCGGGCCGAAGTTTTCGGCTGACCGAATACGGGGCCATGGTTTCACGGGTTGGGGTGGCATCCAGCGTAGTTCGCCAAGGGGAGGGGCAGCGTAAGGTACTCCTTTAAATTCATACAGACTGTCGATAAAACTACCCCTCAATTTGCCGTATTTCGTCTCAACAATCGGTTGTTTTTTTCGTGGCATTTATGAAACTCCTTTCGGGATATGAATAATAACAATAAACAGCGACAATTTAGTTTGAAACAGCTTACTTGTCAAATTTCTGCAGTATGTTTTGTAAATATTGATTTGATGAAAATGCGAGCCCGGTGGAGCGCCCCGGTTTTCATATCCACAGGGTATTAAGTGTTAACCACTTATTGACATCTATCAGCTTGCTAACATAGCATAAGGGACTAATTTGCTAAATGTGCAGATTATACACGGATTGCGTGGATAGCTGGTTCAAAAACAATAATTCATAAACCGAGATTTGTTACTGAAACGAAAAAAAGTAATGGGAGGGGAAAATGCCAGGAATTTTGCAAGGAAAGGTTGCCGTGGTTACCGGTTCCGGACAGGGGATCGGGCGGGCAATCGCGTTAGCGCTCGGTGGTGCTGGGGCAAAAGTTGTTACCAACAACCGGAAACCGGGTTCTACCGAATATGTTCATCTTAGCGAAAAGCAACTAAAAAAATTATCTCCCGAGAGGATGGCCTGGTTACGCAAACTGAAGCAAGAAACTACCGGCGATGCTGAAACTACCGCGGCGCAAATCAGAGCGATTGGCGGGGAAGCGATAGCCTGCTTTGCCGACATTTCTAATTTCAAAGCCGCGGCCGGCCTTATTCAGAAAGCGGTTGATAATTATGGCAAAATCGATATTCTGGTGAACGTGGCTGGTACTTTTGGTTTCGGCAAAATATGGGAGATGAGTGAAGAACTCTGGGATCATGTTGTCAACGTCAAGCCTAAAGGATATTTCAATACGATCCGTCATGCCGCTCCATATATGATGAAGCAGAAGTGGGGTCGGATTATGAATTGCACATCCCTCTCATGGGCAGGCGACGGATTGACTCATGCAGAATATGCAGCAGCGAACGCCGGAGCCGTTGGATTGACGCGGGCAGTAGCTTCCGAATTATGGCCGTATGGTATTACCTGTAATGCTTTTTCTCCGTTTGCTGCAACCCGGGCTTCTTACGAACTGGAGGCTTATATTGAAGCGGTTGGCGATGAAGGTAATCCCTTTCTGACGAAAGCGAAATTGCAGCACAGTATGACTCCAAACCCGGATGATTTAGCCCCGTTCACTGTGTACCTGGCCTCGGATGAGGCAGCGGGGATAAGCGGGTCGGTCTTTAGTATCGGTGGTCCGACTGTAGGTATCTTCACCGATCCGGATATCAAATATAGCATCACCAAATTCAACGGCAGATGGACGGTGGACGAGTTGCGACAACAGGTCCCGCGAACGTTACTCGCCAGTTACAAGCCGCGAGTAACGAAGTGATACGTAATGACTCAGGATCTATGAAGGGATAATTTATTTTGGTCGGAAGCAGGTTTTGCTTCTATGATTGACATAACTATATCGGTAATGATTACAGGAGGGTTGATAACATGTCCAGTTCCAATTACGGACACCTGGTGAAACCGTTACCGGTCAGAAAGGGACCGGGAAAAGCGAATGCACAGGAGTTGGTGTGGATGATGGGTAATGAGCTTGAAGGATTTGAACTTAATTTTGCCTGGGGTGTGTATAACGGGGTGGGTAATTGGCACGAGTGGGCGCCTAATCAGAGTAACGGGGCGCATACTCATCCTTATGATGAAGTATTAGTATTTGTGGGACATGACACTAGCGACCTGACAAAACTCGGGGCAGGTCGTTGTCCCCAAAGGTATGGTGCACTGCCCGTTGATCGCTAAACAGGTCGACCGGCCTTATTCTCATTATCATATGGCTCTGGGGCCTGAATACAAGACGGATTGGTTGAAGTTGCCCGGGGAGAAGACGGATGGCAAGAAATATGAGCATCTGATGAAACCGCTGCCGATGAAGAAGGGGCCGGGTGGGGCGAATGCCGACCAAATTGCCTGGTTGCAGGGTAAGGACCTGGAAGGCTTGAACCTGAACTTCACATGGGGTCTGTATAGCGGCCTTGGGGACTGGGAGCCGGGGCGTGATCCGCATGTCCATCCGTATGATGAAGTCCTGGTCTTCGTCGGACATAACACTGATGACTTGAGTTACCTGGGGGCGGAGATCGAGTTTGCACTGGGTAAAGAGCAGGAGAAACATGTCATCAACAAAGCGACGGCGGTAGTGGTGCCGCGAGGTTTGATCCACTGCCCGGTAGTTACGAAGAAAGTAGAAAAGCCTTTTTCTTTTTTCCTGATCTCACTCAGTCCAAAACCGCAGTATGAATGGTTGGGTCCAAATGCGAAGTCGGGATTAAAAACGTTTTAAACATGAATTTAACCACTCACACTGTAAACATAGAAGTGTGAATACCTCTATCGTAGTTTAAGGAATAGGGGCGTACCGAATGGTACGCTCCTATTCCTTTACAGGTCTCTGTGTACCTGGATCATACAAATATTTTAAAAAAACCTATTGACAAGTGAAATTTTGTCTTATATACTAAGTTAGTTAATTAGTTAACTAACTAACAATTAAACAAAAAAAATAGTTAAATTAGTTGAAAACCTGGGTATCGAAATGCAATTGAATACTGACAACGAGAAGCCCATTTTTCTCCAGTTAGCTGAAGAAATCGAAGATGACATTCTGAAAGGTATTTTTGAGGAAGAGTCGCAGATTCCTTCGACTATCGAGATAGCCATCAATTTTAAAATCAATCCAGCTACCGCGAACCGGGGAGTCAACCTCCTGGTAGAAGAAGGGATTCTTTACAAGAAGCGAGGCATTGGGATGTTCGTGGTTACAGGAGCACGGGAAAAAGTAATTGCAAAGAGGAAGGCGGCGTTCTTCAACGACTATGTATTACCGTTGTTAACAGAATCAAAAAATCTGAGATTAACCCAAAATGAAATCATCACTATGATCGAAAGAGGTTATGAGAAATGAGCACCATTGAAATTAAATACGTATCGAAAAGATTTGGCAAGACGGAAGCCCTGAAAAATGTCTCACTCGTTTTGGAGCCGGACAAGATCTACGGACTCCTTGGAAGAAACGGTGCCGGCAAGACTACCCTGATCAATATCATAACTAACAAAATATTTGCCGATACCGGAGAAGTGAATATAGACGGAGAGACAGCGGTGGAAAATGACAGGGCCCAAGCGAAGATATACTGCATGACTGAAAAGAATGTGCATCCCTGGGAAATGAGAGTAAAAGAAGGCTTTAAGTGGGCCCACGAGTTCAATCCACAATTCGATTTGGAATATGCACAAATATTAGCCGGAAAATTTAAATTGGATACAGCGAAGAAGATAAAACACCTTTCCAGCGGCTACAACTCGGTATTTAAATCGGTATTAACGCTGGCCTCTAGGTTGCCGGTAATTCTCTTTGATGAGCCGGTGCTGGGGCTGGACGCCGCTCACCGGGAGTTATTCTACTGTGAGTTGATTGCCAGGTACAGTGAGTATCCGGCTACTATGGTGATAGCAACCCACTTGATTGATGAGGTTGCCGATGTCCTGGAACAGGTCATTATCCTGAAAAATGGAGAATTAATCGTAAATAAGCCGGTCGAAGATGTCCTGGAACTTGCTTATTCGGTATCCGGGGAACGTGCTAACGTAGATAAATTTGCTCAAGGTAAAAATATCATTCGTGAAGAGACTATCGGAAAATATAAAGCAATTACCATTTACCAGAAACGTAACGACCGTGAGAAAGTGCAGGCTGAAGAATTAGGACTGGAGATAACTCCTGCCAGACTACAGGACGTATTTATCAGTCTGACCAGTTCGTAAAGGGAGTGAAATCAATGGATAAGATAACTAAGATAATAAAGTTTTATTTTGTCAATTCTTTCAAGGGTCAACTTATTACTGCGGCAGCCGTCCTGTTACTGCATCTATTTATTTCAATTGCGGTGGTCAGACTGGTGAAGACACAAGAAGCAACCGGAGGTAGTAACGACGTAATTATAATAGTCTGGATGTTTGTTTTAGGACTGGTACTGTTTACTCCCGGTTTCAAATATGTACTGTCGCAGGGCATCTCCCGAAAAAAGTTTTTCCTGGCCCTGAGTGTGAGTTTGACCTTGCTAGCGGCTGCTTTTGCGGTATTGTCTACAGTTTTCTATGCGTTGGCTCAAAAATTCGGCAATATCTGGATGTTATACCACGTGATGTACCGGAATGAAGCCATAGTAGGAGTATTAACCTGGGAATTTGCCACTTTCCTCTTTTTCGGAATACTGGGATGGCTTATCTGCCTGGTTTACTATGTCAGCGGACGCAAAACCAAGTGGATGGTCACTCTTACTCCCTTTGTTTTAATATCACTACTAACTTTTTTCAATATTCTAACGGACGGTAGGATCGTGCGGTCGATTTGGGACTTTTTCGTAGCAATACAAGGCCTATCGGTTGCACATCCTAATTCATATATCGGCATGGCCAGTATGCTGGCAGGAGCGGTCATACTGAGCGGACCGATTTTCCTGTTGATGCGGAGAGTGCAGATCAAAGACGCATAAAAGGGAGATATTGCAGCAGGTATTATCCGGGGGCGTCTAAAAATATGCCCCCGGTTTTTTTAGCCGCGATGAAGTAATCCCGATCATTATTTTTGAATGTTGTAACTATTTATTTCCAACCCGTCTGGGTCCCGGAAGATGATCTTAGCAATATCCGGCTCAATGGTGACATCGACATATCCGTATTTCCCGGAGGTATACCAGAGGCTGGCTGGTGAAATGTAGGTACGTGTGTCGTCAGGCACTCCGCCGAAAGCCCCGGTTATAACGTAAGTGATGCCTGCCTTTTCCAATATCTCCATCTGGTGAGCATGCCCGGAGAATACGATGTCGACATCATATTTTTCAAGAAGCGGGGTGATGCGATTGATCGTTTCCGGATTATCAAACCAATTCCAGCCGCGAATAGTCGACCCTGAGGCGTAATAGAATCCGTGATTCAAGACGATTGTCCAGTCATTTTTCGGAATATTCTGCAGTTCGTTCTCCAACCATTTCAACTGTGCTTCGGTGATGGATTCTGCACTCCATTCTACATTGAGGATGATGAAATGGATGTCACCCACATCAAAACGATGCCACAGAAAATTCCCGCTGTCGATTTCTACTTCAGGAGGGTGCAAATATTGCCGGTAAGAACGGATACCGGTAAAAAGGGTGTCGTGGTTACCGGCGGAAAATTTAGCGGGTATAGACGACAGTGTTTCCGAGAAAGCCTTGAAAGCCTCCTGCCATTGATTATTGACAAAGCCATATTCGACGATATCGCCCAGAATAAAAAAATAATCATACTTGTTCTGGGGAATCATGATCTGGTTAAGCATTTTTCTAACCAGATCTGGTCGTGAACCACCGGCCCCGAAATGAGAATCACTCCCGACGGCGAAGCGTAAGCTAAGCGCGGGATCCGGGGTGGTAAACCGGAAGTCGGATCCATTATCAATGCGGTACCGGTATTCTGTGCCGGGCTCAAGGTCAGATAAAACGAAGACATGCCTGGTGTTACTCCTCTCTTCGGTTATCGTCGTTACGAACGCCTGTGTGCCCCAGGTCAACGAATGTCGGTACGGAGATTTGGATTCGAAGATAATTGCCACATCCGGAATTCCGTGGGCACCGGTACCAGAGGTGACTGTCAATCTCGGTGTGCTGTCGAAGGCAGATTGGAGAAAGTAACCGTTAAGGTACCCAAAAGTAAAGATCGGTATTACCAGAAGCACGAAGCTCGATACAATAATCCAGACTTGAAACCGGTCTGGTTTGCGTGAGACTTTTCTGATTATTACGAGTAGCAACGGGACGATGCTGATAATAATCAGAATCATCATTGCTAGCCTGCTTATGTATTCCACGTGGAAGAGCCCGCGCGCACCATGCAGACTAAAAACCCAACCTACCAGAGACATCATCGAAAGAAAAGACAGGATTGCCAGAACCACTGCTATTTTAGTTTTCATGACTAGAGATTATAGCAATTTTTTAACAAAGGCTCTTTCGTCTTCTAAGCTGGTGATTATATTTTATCTTAGTTCAAAACCGAGAAATAACGGCCAGACCACAATGCCGAGGATGATTTTCCACCAGATCAGGTTGGCGTAAGAGATTGTGAATAACCAACCGGCGAACCACAACATACCGGTAAGCGAAGCGATTCCAGCGCTGCTCCGTGATCGATCTGACATTGCAAGCCTCCTGATTGAATTTTCGACCTATCGTAGTGTCATCTTGTACTTCGGATTACGACTGTCCATTTAATGATTGACTGTATCTAGGACTGCTATATTGCCTCATCGTGCATATATCTTGATCAAAGCTTCGTCATTATCAACTTCGATCTCGGTGTCATTTAATGCATCGATCAATGGTTCGATATAATCGTCCTTCAAGTTCCTGATATTAAAGCCTATTCCTTTTTCATTTAGAGATCTATTGATATCTTCGGCAACCTTAGGCGGCATCAAAGCGGTTAGTTTCATCCCGGATCGAATCAAAGATATCGGTACCCGGATATTGACCCGTTCTGTTTCTCGACGTCCTTCACCCCACGTTGATTGTTTCTGATGACCTTCTTTCGGCTCTACTTTCACGTAAAGATATTTCGGATTTGGTTTCGAGCTATTCTTTTCTTGTTCAATATTATGCGTAGTATTTTCATCTCCAAGTAAAGTCAGTAGCTGGGCGGTTTCGTCCACAGTTATCTTGCCTTCGGCAAGCATTTGCAGTATTTTCTTTTTATTTTCATCCATTAGATTTGATCTCCTCTAGCGTAACTCAATTTTAAGGCAGTTATCCTGTCCGGCAACGTCGACGATTGTACCGCGCAGGCTATAGAAAACGCGGCATACCGCCGGAATACCCAGGATGACCGGACGCCACCAGCCTATTTGCCAGGTGAAAATCAAGGCTAGCAGGGCGAAGGGTAACAAGATGAGAAAAACAATCAATACAAAGACAAGCACAATCGGCCAAATCAGAAATAGTGGTAACCAGAGACTGAAATTGTGGGTTTGATTTCTGAATTGCAGTTTCATCAGAAAAGGCGGCCAATTCATTTTGATAACCTCTCAATTGCCTCTGCGGCAGTTATTTCGCCACGTTCCAGGGCAGCGAGAGTTTCATTTCGAGTTGGAGAATTGCTGTTAGTATTGATTATTTCCACCATCTGGAACTGGGCGGCGATACGGCTGAGTCGACCTTTGATTGTGGGATAACTTACGCCAAACGCTTTTTCCATATCCTTTATTGAACCGTCGTTCTTGACGAAAGCCATCACGAAAACCTGGTCTTCAGCAGAAAGACGGGCCAGGGGCGGTAATTCAAACTGGCCTTCGAAGCTAATCCCGGAATCGATCAGGCGGACCCTTTCCACGACCAGGCGTGATCCTTGCGTCAGGCGAGTTAATTCCTGCCATTCGTGGGTTTTCATGATAAATACTCCCGCAACTGTTAATAATATCCAGAAATACTTGTCTTTCTTTAATATTTTACACTATAAATTAAAAATGTCAATATATTATAAAAGAATAATTAAAAAATTTAATAAATATGTAATTCTTGATGGATGATACGTAATATTGGATTTTTACGCGGTATGATTGTATATTTTCGACCATGACCGTTAAATATATCATCCTGGCAATTGGTGTGCTATCACTCTCCTTTGCCGCGCTTTTTATTAGATTGGCAGATGCGCCACCCCTGGTGATTGCAGCCTATCGATTGTGCCTGGCTTCGCTGGTGTTGATCCCTTTCAGCGGGAGGTATATTAAAAAAGAACTCCCGCGCCTTTCGCGCAAGGATCTATCATTTATGGTTTTGGCCGGTCTTTTATTGGCAATTCATTTCGGCTTGTGGATCAATTCACTCAGATATACATCGGTAGTTACATCGGTAGTATTGGTTACTACCAGTCCAATTTTCCTTGCCATCGCTTCCCGGTTGGTATTCAAACAACGATTAAGTAGTTTCGTTATTCTCGGTATTATTATTTCAATCACTGGCACTATTCTTATCAGTTATGGTAACTGGCAACTCGGAGAGTACCCTTTTATCGGCGCTATACTAGCGTTAGGGGGTGCAGTTGCGATATCCGGTTACTTATTAATCGGACAGCGTCTCCGCAGCAGGATCGGTATATTCAGTTTCATATCGGTGATTTATTGTTCAGCAGCGGTCTTTTTGCTTGCTTCGGTAATCATCTCAGGATATTCGCTCACCGGTTATTCAACGAGAACCTATACCATGATGATTTTGCTGGCGGTGATACCACAGTTGATTGGGCACTCTTCAGTCAATTGGTCGCTTCGGTTTATTCCGGCGACCTTGATTGCGATTGCTGTTCTGGGAGAGTCAGTCGGCGCGGCCATCTGGGCATTTCTTTTTCTCGGTGAAACAATTACTTTTCTGGAGTTGGCCGGAAGCGTTCTCCTTCTGACCGGAATTTATTTTGCTTTAAAATACGGCAAACAAACCATCGTAAATAGATAATCTCTGAATCATGATAGTGTGTACCTATTGAACATTGTGCTGAGAGACGTTTCTCCCGGTATAATATAAAAATTAACACCAATTAAATCGAACTGTGTTGTGTTCGTTAAGGAAGATAAATGATGCTAGATATCGTACTTTTCATCCTGGGCATATTGTTGCTTTTTAAGGGTAGTGATTTTTTCGTCGATGCCAGCGTTGCTATTGGTAAGCGGGCGCGTCTAAGCACGGTAGTGGTCGGCGGGACGTTGGTCAGTATCGCGACCACCAGTCCGGAATTAATGGTCTCGATAGTGTCCGGAATAAATAAGTCTCCCGGACTGGCTATCGGTAACGCTTTAGGTTCGGCAGCGTTTAATCTGGGATTTATTCTAGCCCTGGGTGCTATTATCCGGCCATTTGAATTAGCACCCGGTGAATTAAGATGGCGTTCCCTGCTTATCATTGGTTTAACGTTATTACTGTTCTTGTTGAGTATCGATCTGATGCTTACCCGGTGGCGGGGCTTGTTACTAGTCGCTATCTCATTGATTTACCTGTTTATTGATTACCGGCGTGGTGTAAGACAATCCGCTGGACTCAGTACATCTTCCGCCGGTACGGAAACAACGGTAGAATCTTCGATCAAAAAGATGATCTTTTTCTTTCTTTTCGGTGGTGCGATGGTCATCGGCGGTAGTATTCTTCTGGTAGACTCCGGGACATCGATAGCTGAAGCCCTTCATGTCCCACCATTATTTATCGGTCTGACGATGGTTTCAGTGGGAACTTCGCTTCCGGAACTGGCGACTGCTTTAGCTGCGATTCGAAAACGCGTCTTCGAGCTTTCTGTCGGAAACATCATCGGTGCCAATGTATTGAATCTTACCCTGATAACCGGAGCCGCGGCATCGATCTATCCATTGACGCTGGAGCGTATGACCCAGGTCTACACTTTTCCGGCGATATTTCTGATGTTCGGCGTTTTCTTTCTTTTCGTACAATCTCGTAACCGGTTTACGCGTAAGGAAGGTATCGTTATTATTTCAATGTATTTCGCTTTTATTACCGGACTAACACTTCTAAGATTTATTTAGGTTATTCTCGCCTGGTGGGAAACGCTTAGATAAAATGAAATTCAACTACTCATTATTTTTGCATTGTCTACCGCGAGGTGGTATGATTTCTTCGCATCATCATTTTAACCTGCGATTACTTGCCAGGCTAGATTCGCGACATTGAAACACTTCGGACTAACCCACCCCCGCATTTTTTACGGCTGGTATGTCGTATTTGCCTGTGTAGTAATCACCCTTTACACCGGCGGTGTTATCAATTTTGGTTTTACAGCGGTTTTCGACCCACTCATCAAAGAGTTTGGCTGGAGCTCAGCGCAGATATCGCTAGCAGCTTCGCTGCGCGGGCTAGAAGTTGGCCTACTCTCAGCAGTGGTAGGTCTTCTTGTTGATCGCCTGGGCCCGCGTAAGATGATAATATGCGGAACAATTCTCATTGCTTTTGGCTATTATGTTCTCAGCCGGGTTTCCTCGCTGGCCATGTTTTACGCTGCTTTTGCCTTGATATCTCTCGGTATGAGCGCATGTGCCGGCACGGTTTTGTTGACTGCCGTTACTAACTGGTTCAATCGTAAAGCGGCGATCGCGACAGGTCTGGTTGCCAGCGGTTTTGGATTAGGAGGTACGGTAGTTCCTGCAATTACCGCTTTGATCGATACTTATGACTGGCGGAATGCCATGCTTATCATATCTCTGGGAACACTGGTCGTCTGTCTCCCACTCGGTCTACTGGTGCGGCATCGCCCGGAAGACTACGGGTATCTTCCGGATGGTGAAGCATCTAATACGATAAAGAAGCAGGAAACGGTTAAAACGATACCGGAAAACAACGTTACAGTCTGGCAGGCGCTACGAGACCGGGCTTTCTGGCATATCAGCGTATCTTCAATGTGTCATTCTTTTGTTGTTGGCGCGGTGGTTACCCATATAATGCCTTATCTGGGTAGTGTTGGTATCAACCGATCAACCGCCAGTCTGATTGCCTTGTCATTACCTTTGGCTAGCATCGCCGGAAGATTGACAAGCGGATTGTTTAGCAATAAATTCGGTAACCGGACGGTCTATTTTTCCAGCTTCATCCTGATGACCGCGGGTCTGTTGTTTTTTGCGGTTGTTAATGCGAACAGTCTCTGGTTAATAATACCTTTTACAGCCGTATTCAGCTTGGGGTGGGGTTTTAGCGTTATTTCGCGTATTACGTTATTGCGAGAGCATTATGGTAGAGCTAGTTTCGGAGCGGTGATCGGGTTTAATTCGACGATTATGATGATTGGGAATGTCACTGGGGCTCCCATTGCCGGATGGTCTTACGATAGTTTTGGGAGTTACCAGGGTGCCTGGATTGCTTTTGGAGTGGTGACTCTGGGCGGTATGCTTCTGGCATTTACAACTCCGATTAAGCGTAAAATACAGGGGAGTGTAAATCCTGTAACCGGATGACGCAGGGAAGAGCGGCGTTGATTTTTCAACGCCGCTCTCATGTATTTTATAGTTCCATTGTTTTCAAGTCGGGTGAGATGATTAATTTAGGTTCGGTTAATGCCTGTACTTCTTCCGCTGTCCAACCGGGAGCGGTCTCTTTCAGGACAAGCCCTTGCTTGGTCACTTCGATTACTGCGATATCGGTAATAATTACGTCGACACACTGTTCAGCGGTTAGTTCGTAAGAACATTTTTTTAAAATTTTAGGTTGGTTGTCCTTGGTGGTATGAGTCATGACGACAACAAGCCTGGCTGCACCGGAAGCCAGATCCATACCGCCTCCGATAGTCCCTGGTTCACGACCAGGAATCAGCCAGTTAGCCAGGTCGCCGTTCTCTGCTACCTGTAGACCACCAAGAACGCAGAGGTCGATATGACCACCGCGGATCATGGAAAAAGATTCAGCATGATCAAAAAATCCCATGCCGGGGAGGGGGGTGGTAAATTGGCCACTGGCGTTGACCAGATGGAAGTTTTGTTCCGCTTCAGTAACGGCTGTCCGTCCACAGCCTAAAACACCGTTTTCGCTCTGGATTACGATTTCATTTTCTTCAGGAACATAATTTGAAGCGAGGGTTGGAATACCAAAGCCGAGGTTAACATACATACCGTTCTTGAATTCTTTGGCGACTCTTAAGGCCATAGTCTGTTCATCCAGTCTTTCTTTCATACTAAGCTCCTTTGTTCCAACCTGCTGGTCGGGGTACGACACGGTCAACATAAATTTCATGGGTAACAATATTTTCTGGCCCGATCTGTCCGAGTTCGACCAGTTCATCGACTTCGGCAATCGTGACTTTTGCAGCGCCGGCCATAGTTCCATTGAAGTTGCGGGACGTTCCCTGATAAATAAGGTTACCCCGGCGGTCAGATTTATAGGCGCGGATCAGTGCAAAATCAGCCCTGATCGCATGTTCCATTATGTATTTTCGACCATTGAATACACGGACTTCCTTCCCTTTTTCAACGCGGGTACCAACACCGGTGGCGGTATAGAAAGCGGGAATGCCGGCTTTGTTTGCGCGAATCCTTTCTGCCAGGGTGCCCTGTCCGGTAATTTCAATATCCAGGTACCCTTCTCGCAGTTGATCGTGTAGAGCGGAACCGCCTCCGGGGGGGGCCATTCCCGGGAAAGAAGTGATAACGTGTTTGACCTGGCGATTTTGTATGAGAATACCAGCATTGTCGTAGTTCGGCGGCGTTTTCCGGAACATTGGGGGTGGTGGTGTCCCGGGCTTGGGTGGCGGTGTCCGACCAGCTCCGGGCGTATTCATCACGATGGTTAAGTTCTTCGCACCCTGTTTCTCGAGCGCGCGAAGAAGATAACTCGGCGTGCCGTTGGCCGGACCAAATCCGCCAATCAGAATGACTGCCCCGTCGAAGATATCGGCCACTGCCTCATCAAAACTGTTGATTACCTTGTTTATCATTATTCCTCCAATCCTTTTGAAAAGGCTTTCAATCGGTTGGGTCTATCTAACACTGTTTTCGGATAGGCTGTCAAGAGTAGAAAGTTGTATTTTGAGTATAGAATTGCTCCCGATGAAGCAATGTGCTAACATGCGAACGATGAGGAGAATATGGAACAGGAACAAAGAAAAACAGCGATGATAATTGGCGCCCATCCTGACGATCCTGATTTTGGGTCGGGAGGGACGGTCGCAAAATGGGTCAAAGACGGTATCAAAGTGTTTTATGTCATCTGTACCAACGGGGATAAGGGTAGTTCTGACTTGGAGATGACTTCAGAAAGGTTAGCTGTAATTCGTACCAAAGAGCAACTGGCAGCTGCTGATCTTCTGGGAGTAACGGAAGTTCACTTCCTAGGATATCCTGATGGTGATTTAACAGAAACGAATGTTTTCCGTGGTCAATTAGTTCGTCTTATCCGCAAATACCGTCCGGATACCGTTATAACTCATGATCCTGCTCGAAAGTATATGAGCCACCACGACCACCGTATCACCGGGCAGGTAGCTTTGGATGCTGTATTTCCTTATGCTCGTGACCATCTTTTTTATCCGGAGCATCGCCAGGAAGGTCTTACCCCGTTTAAAGTCCGTGAAGTCCTCCTTAACGGGTCTGAAGATCCAAATCATTTCATCGATATCACAAGTACTATTGACCTCAAAACGAAAGCGATCGCTTGCCATGCCAGCCAGGTCGGCGATCATTCTCATG
>JBBITI010000034.1:0-10275 GCA_037440885.1 Dehalococcoidales bacterium
CGATAATCAACCGGGAATTGGGAATCTGGCGTATCACTTCTTTAAAGGCAGGGAGTAAAAAGTCGACTCCTTTTCGGGGTTCGAGACGGCTGACGAAAACGATATTAAATTTGCCATCGCAGTATTTTTCCAGCGGTTTTACCCCGGGGTTGAAATGAGTAAGGTCGGTCCCGTTGGGAATAATGACATAATCTCCGGGCACGTATTTCCGCGCATATTCCCAGGACACCTTGGACACGGCAATCCGCCCGTGCAGTTTATTGCGCCTTCTTCTTAATAACAAACGACTGAACGGCCAACCAAACCGGTATCCCGGTTTGGCATCGGCGGCATGGAACGTACCTACATTGACCGTGTCAGAAAAACGCAGGATCGCACTGCATAGCATCGGCACAAACGGTTCATGCAAATGAATAATATCGAATTTTTCACGAGCCAGGACTTCCTTGATTGTCCCACCCAGGTTCAGCGACACCGAGACACGGATGATCGATTCGCTCGCCGGAAGCGGAACAGGACGACCGATGCGGACGAAATCGTTGCCGACTGTTGTTACAACCTTTGATGTCGGGGCGATGACCTTCACATCATGTCCCATGTCTACCAGTCGGTGATAAAGGTTGGTGATATGATTGATGACACCGCCCGGATGGGAAAAATCGTAAGGAGAAACCAGTGCAATCTTCATTGACAGCATCCTACAATAATAACTCTATTGACGCATTTACCCTTACGACTTATTTTGTCCGGACGGCTTTTTGCCGGTATTGGTTCTGCCGCCGGCTTGCTGCTGACTTTTTGTATTTTACGCCTGACAACTAGCAAAATATTTTTTCAGGCAGCCATTCGCCTGTGTCAGGGTTGAAGCGTAACACACCGAGGAAATTTCCGTCAAGGGTATAGGACCGGCACAAGAGATTATCCCCGCTCATCGTGATCTCGACGGAAACGGGTTTGCCGTGCCGGATATCTGCGGCAATTTGCGGGCTCGCTACCAGCACCGGCCATTGCTGCATTACACTGTCCGGTGGATAGAGCAAGGTAAGCAGTTCTTGCCGTTCAGCCGCTTCTGTCAGCCGATCCAGGCTTATTGCGGCACCGATTTCGAAAGGCCCGCAGCGTAAACGGACTAATTTCCTGACCATAGCCCCGCAACCCAAACCCCGACCTATATCTTCCGCCAGTGTTCGGATATAAGTGCCGTGACTGCAACCTACCTCGATTGTAGCTACCGGCAAATCCCAGGATACCATCTCCAGTGAATCGATTTCCACTTCTCGTTCCGGACGCGGGACAATGATCCCTTCCCGGGCATACTTGTATAAAGGCTGACCTCGATATTTTAGTGCGCTGTACATCGGCGGTGTTTGTCGAATTCGACCGCGGAAACCATTTAAAACCGCAACGATTTTGTCCTGATCCAGAAACGACACGTCACCGCTGGCGATGACTTTTCCTTCAGCATCGCCGGTATCGGTCTGCTTCCCAAATTCTATTTCTGCCCGATATGTCTTCTTTGCATCCAAAAGGTACTCGGCAACCCGCGTTGCCCGACCCAGCAGCAAAGGAAGAACCCCTTCTGCCAGAGGATCGAGCGTACCGGCATGACCGACCCGGTGTTCGTTACAGATCTTTTTGACGGCAGTTACCACACTGAAGGAAGTTCTTCCAGGCGGTTTATAGATATTTAAAATACCGTTCATTTTTTACCCGACATGGCAACGGTAGTGATCCGCGAACATTTTATGGAATATCGTTATACATCCGGCTGGCCTGCACTAAATCAGCTATTGATAATTAAACCACGATGCTATGAGAAACAAAATGATATCTGCGAAAAGAACCTGGATCAACCGGTACTCAGTCAGGGGATGTTGTTTTTCACCGATACTTCATCTATCATACGCAGAAGTTTCTCGCCGCGCTCGATAGAATCGTCCCATTCGAAATGCAGGTCGGGAACGTGACGCAGGTCCAGGCGCTTCAGAAGCTCGTGGTGGAAGAAACCGGCAGCCGCGGTTAATACCTTGATCGTTTCCTGCTTTTCCACAACGCTACCGATACAACTGACGTAAACAGTAGCATTTCTCAGGTCGGGGGAGGTTTTCACGCCATTGATGGATACGAAGGTCCCCAACCGGGGGTCTTTCACATCCCGCCGTAACAACTCGCTTAGTTCCTCGCGGATCAGGCTATTAATTTTTTCCAGACGATGAGCCAATTATAAACAATCCTCAGGAAACTACTTCAACTCTAGAAAACTGAATGATATCGCCTACTTTAAAATCATTGAAATCTTTCAGCACGAGCCCCGCCTCGAAACCGGCAGCCACCTCTTTAACGTCGTCCTTGAAGCGCCGTAAACTGTCAATCGTAGTCTCAATAATCTTTTTATCTTTCCGGAAGACCCTGGCGGTCGCTCCTCGTGAAGCCTTGCCTTCCAGAATCTTTACGCCGCCGATTTTCGTCCCCTTTGCTCCGGGAAATACCGCAATGATCTCTGCTCTTCCTTCGGCCACTTCCATCGTCACCGGGGCTAACATTCCCTTCAGGGCTTTGCTGACGTCATCAACCATGTTGTAGATGACATTGTAACGTCTTATGCTGATACCCTCGTTTTCAGCAAGGCGTTTCGCTCCCGGTTCCGTGTCAGCATTAAAACCCATGATAATGCCCCTGGAAGCAATTGCCAGCAGGACATCACTCTCAGTAATGCTGCCACTACCACTGCGGATAATCCGGACCTTGATCTCGGCAGTCGATAGCTGCTCCAGCGTAGCTTTGATCGGTTCGATGCTTCCCTGGACATCGGTTTTCAGAATTATCGCCAATTCCTGTATTTTACCGGATTTAAGCTGTTCGAAAATGTTGGCCAGACTGACCACCCGGGAAGCTTCTTCCTGCTCCAACCGCTTTTTCTCGATCAGAGTCTTTGCCTGCTGTTCACTGGCAACAACAGAAAATATCTCCCCTTCTTGAGGAACACTGTTGAGACCAAGCAACTCCACCGGACTGGAAGGGCCGGCTTTTTTAATCTGCTTTCCGGCATCATTGAACATCGCCTTCAGACGTCCCCAGGAAGTGCCGATTACTGTCACATCTCCTACGCGCAGTGTCCCGTTATGCACCAGGACCGTAGCGATGGGACCTTTGGTCTTGTCCAGTTTCGCCTCGATTACAAACCCGTTCGCTGGTTTTAAAGGATCGCCTTTCAGATCTGCCATCTCGGCGACAAGTAGAATATTTTCCAGCAAATCAGATATTCCCGTATTATCGCGCGCCGAGACTGGAACGCAAATGGTATCGCCGCCCCACTCTTCCACAACAAGGCTTGCTTCCGCCAATTGCTGTTTTACCCGTTCTGGATTGGCTTCGGGTTTATCCATTTTGTTGAGAGCAACCACGATAGGAACGCCTGCCGCTTTCGCGTGGTCAATAGCTTCCAGGGTTTGCGGCATTACGCCGTCGTCCGCCGCTACGACGAGAACAGCCACATCGGTAATCTGGGCACCCCTCGCCCGCATCGCTGTGAAAGCCTGATGTCCCGGCGTATCCAGGAAGGTGATCTTCTTCCCGTTGATATCCACCTGATATGCGCCGATATGCTGGGTGATACCGCCTGCTTCGGAATCCATGACGTTAGTGCGGCGGATCGCATCGAGGAGCCTCGTCTTTCCGTGATCGACATGGCCCATTACCGTGACTACGGGCGGTCTCGTCCGCAGTGTTATCTTTTCCCTGTCCTGGTCGATCTGCTGCTTCCGCATTTCCTTTACGGCAGTAGCCGATTTCCTACCCGTTTCTGCTTTTTTCCGTGCTTCATAACCCAGAGCCGCCGCCACATTCGCCGCCGATTGGAAATCAATAGTCTGGTTGATATTGGCCATGATGCCGAAGCGCATTAATTGTTTTATGATCTCGACAGGGGAAACGCGTAAAGATTCTGCGAGTTGCCTCACGCTTGATGTTGCAGGAATCTCAATTATTCCTGCTGCAGCCGGAACGCTCACCGGTTGCCCTGATGCATTCCCCATTTTCCCAGGACTAACCAACGGCTCTCTCCTCGATTAAAGCATACCCCTGTTTCAGCACTGTGGCACGTTTTTCCGGACTAAGTCTAACATGCAGTGACAGTTCCAGTTTACCACCTTTAATCCCGGCTTCCCAGCAATCCCGTACCGGGCATAGATAAGCGCCGCGTCCCGCTTTCTTCCCGGTTAAGTCAATATCCAGCGAATCATCCGCTGTCCGCACCAATCGAATCAATCCTTGTTTCGTCCCTGCCAAGCGGCAGGCGATACAGGTTCTTTTCGGTAATTTTCTTTTTACTGGACCGCTAGAATTCCTCGTCTTCATCTAGTACAAAGTCCGTTTCCTGACGGCGCCGTTTGGTACCATTTTCCTCGTCGCCGTCCTTGCCGCCGCCAGACTTCTTTTTCTTCTTCTTCTTGGTATCGGTTTTGACCGTTATCAACAGGTCCTCGGCAAAACGTAAACCAGTCGGCGGGGCTACAAAGCGCGGTTGGACGACTTCCACTGGAGGCAGTCCTGCTTCCTTCTTTTCAGGAGTTTGCGGGACAGGCTCCGGCGTTTCGGGCACTGAAACCGGCGTAACAACCAGCCCTTCTTTTGGTGGCGCCGGGGCCGATTTCGCAGCTTTCAGGGCTTCCGCCGCGATCTTGCTGGCCTCAGCCGCAGAAGCACTCTTGATATCGATACGCCAGCCGGTAAGCTTCGCCGCCAATCTTACATTCTGGCCTTCCTTGCCGATCGCCAGCGAAAGCTGGCGGTCCGGGACGACAACAGAAGCGACACCATCGGCTTTGTTTAATTCGACGGCCACTATCTGGGCCGGGTTCAAGGCATTTGCTATAAAACTGGCAGGATCATTACTCCATGCCACGACATCGATCTTCTCACCGTTCAATTCACTTACAATATTCTGGATACGAATGCCCCGCAGCCCCACACAGCAACCCACCGGGTCCACGCCTTCCTGCCTGGCGGCCACAGCAACTTTACTGCGGGAACCTGCTTCCCGCGCAATCGATTTTACTTCTACGATTCTGGTATGAATTTCGGGGACTTCGACTTCAAATAACCGCTTTACCAGGTCGGGATGAGACCGGGAAACAACAACCCGGGGTCCTCTGGAAGTCTTGGCTACTTCGACTATATTCACCTTCAGGCGCTGGCCTACCCGGTACCGCTCACCGGGAACCTGCTCGTTCGCGGGTAATACTGCCTCCGTCCTCCCCAGGTCAACCAATATTTGCCGCGGTTCGATGCGTTGTATCAACCCGCTGATGACATTGCCTTCCCGACCGGCATATTCTTCAATAATGGCACTGTGTTCGGCTTCATGTAAACGCTGCAGTATCACCTGTTTTGCAGTTTGCGCGGCTATCCGGCCAGCATCAGCCGGAGTCGCCTCGACCGACACCATATCACCGATCTGGGCATCGGGTTTTACGCGCCGTGCCTCCGCCAGTGACATCTCGATACGGGAGTCAACTACGTTTTCCGCTACCGTACGTTCAAGAAATACCTGCACCTTCCCGGTTACCGGACTGATCTTCACGGAGATGCTCTGGTTCGGAGCAAAAGCGTCTTTACGATAAGCCGAAACCAATGCTGCCTCAACAGCAGCAATGACGACATCCTTCGGTAAATTTTTTTCTGCCGAGAGCTGGGTGATGGCGAGTATGAAATCGCTCTTCATCTTAAACCAGGCCCTCCGATACCTTTTTCCAACATTTATAAAACCAAAAAAGTGGGAATGTTCCCCACTCAGTCACTAGCCCAAATATATCACAATTATACTTTATGTGCAAGTAAAGCCCGTATCCAGTCATACGCCAAAGTACTCTATTTCAATATCCGAAACCATCTGCAAATACAGCGACTATTCCGGTTTTTTCGGCCCGGATGCTCCCTGATCAACGTTATGAGAACTCCGACTCGACCACCATGATTTCAACCGGACAGCGATATCTTTTTCAAACCCCTCTTGACCGGGAAAGTAAAACTTTTTACCCTTTAATGCCTCCGGCAGATATTGCTCGATGACAAAATGGTCCCTGTAATTATGAGGGTATTTGTAGTCTTTTCCGTATCCTATTTCCTTCATCAGCCCGGTAACCGGATTGCGCAGATGCAGCGGCACCGGTTCATTATATCCTTTGTTGATTTCATCCCGGACCCGCGAATAAGCTGCGTCAAGCGAATTGCTTTTGGGTGCCGTAGCCATGTACACCACCGCTTCCGCCAGGGCTAGATTCCCCTCCGGCAGACCGATAAAGTGCACCGCCTGCTGTGCCGCAACCGCAACCATCAAAGCCCGGGGATCGGCCATACCGATGTCCTCGGAAGCAAAGCGAATGACCCTACGGATGATATACAGCGGGTCCTCTCCTGCTTCGATCATACGCGCCAGCCAGTATAGAGAAGCGTCCGGATCGGAACCGCGCATCGATTTGTGCAACGCCGAGATAATATCATAATGCTGGTCGCCATCCTTATCGTAACGCAGAGCCGGGTGTTGCGCGGCGTCTTCGATTGTCGCTAACCGGACGATGCGAACTCCGTCGCCGTCAGGCGGGGTAGCCATCACGGCAATCTCGAGGGCATTCAAGGCAATACGAGCATCACCCCGGGAAACACTGATCAGATGTTCCCGAGCGTTCCGGTCAATTTCTATCTTGATACTCCCCAGACCTTTTACCCTGTCAATCAAAGCTCGTTCGATGATGAGGTCAATCTGTTCCCGGGTCAATGCCTGCAACATCAATACCTGGCTGCGTGACAGGAGCGGAGAAGTAACTTCAAAAGACGGGTTCTCTGTCGTCGCTCCGATCAGCGTCACCGTTCCGTTTTCGACGTAAGGCAGAATGGCGTCTTGCTGGGTCTTGTTGAAGCGGTGGATCTCGTCGATAAACAGAATCGTCCGTTTTCCCTGCGCCTGTCGTCTCCGCTTCGCCTCAACAATCACCTTGCGGAGATCGGCCACCCCGGCGCTGACCGCGCTAACGGCACTAAAATAGGAATCGGTGGTATTGGCAATGACATTCGCCAGCGTTGTCTTGCCGCTTCCCGGAGGTCCCCAGAGAATGATTGACGGTAAACGTCCCGCTTCGAGCGCTTTACGTAATACCCGGCCGGTCCCGATGATGTGTTCCTGGCCTACATATTCGTCAAGCGTCACCGGCCTCATGCGTGCGGCCAGCGGCGAAGAGGGCAGTTGACTTTCAACATCTTCTGCCCCGGCTTCGAACATGTCCTGGCTGTATTGTTCCGGACGGCCCCGTTTTGCAGTCATTGCGTCCTTCTGCTGTTTATACGTTACCCAGGGAGCCAGATTTTCTGAGCGGAAATCAATTCAGTATTTCCCGGCAGTGGCAGGGGTGCGGTCGACTTGGTATAAAAGATAAAAGATTTATATGATGTCAGGTACTGGTAATTGGGTTTGAACACTCCTCCGGTCGCCGTTATGACCAGCGGATGGTCATTTTTCGATAGAATGTAAAGAAAATCATCCGGATTGACGCTGATGAGAGCGCCGGAAGCCTTAATCGCCTGAGCGATCGCCGCCGCTCTGGCGGCTGCAGCGGTTGCCGCCGCGCTGCTACCACTCGCAAAAGACATCTTCCCCCTCCAGAGATAAATCGCGATGGACAACGTACTTTATTGATTTCGCTGTCATTATATCAAATACTCGAGCTAAACAACCTCTGTTATTAATGACTTTTTTGTAACCAGTCCATTTACGGCATGACGAATGTTCTGCTTATGGAGCAATTTTGACTTCGTTTTCCTGTTTATTTACCGGCTTGCAGTCGACGGCTCCAGTTAAAATAAAGATCCCGGCGAATAAAAATAGCAAGATACGGTTTTTCATTTGTGCCTTCTCACTTCGAAGCGGTAGAGATTGACCTTTTCTCCGGGGTAGATTCCGGCTTTCTGGCGGCAAATTTCGATCTGCTGGTCGACCGTATCCACGCCCTCCAGATCCGGGAGCAGCAAGCCTTTCTTCCGCCCGCTCTCCACTATCACACCGAATCTTTTCGCATCCAGTTCGTTTTTATCCTTTACCGGCACAGGGGGGGTGAGAACATCCACGCTGTAATCCAGGTCTTTCAATTCCCCTACGGTGATCGGTGTAAAACGCGGGTCACGGGTCGCCGAACTGACTGCATTTGATATCACTTCTACAGCGACGTTTTCCGCTTGCGGTTCGAAAGTACCAATACACCCCCGCAGCGCGCCTTTCTTGTGAATCGAGACAAATACTCCCGCCCGCGCCTGCATCTCCGGCGTTAATTGTTCAACATGGGGTACTTTCCGTTCCCGTACATACATCTCCACGGTCTGTCTGGCAAGTCTGGTAAGCGGGGACATTTTTTTTATGATGATCCCGGCATACCCGACGACGCTGGAATCGTCGCCGGTCTCATCCCCGCTGGTGCGGTAGCGTACGAGTTCCACTTCGCCGGCTTCCAACTCCTTCGTTGCCACTAAGAGAGACGCTGCCGGTCCGCAACCACACATCGTTATGTCAAATAAATCAACACGCCGCAGCAGCTCCTCTTCATCGAGACGGAGAATTGCCTCGATTGCCCGGGAGTCTTTCTCCCGGACTGAATCAGCGTGCTCATAATGGGTCATATCACTCGAAGCCACGATCACGGTTTCCCTTTTTAAGCTGGTTACCGCCCTGGCGATGTCTTTCCCGATCTCCCTGTAAGCCGCCAGGTTCCCGTGCCCCATGACAATAGGAACGATCTTGGTCCCGGGTTGAAAATACTGCAAGAAGGGAAGCTGTACTTCGATTGCATGTTCATATAGATGAGCGGCTTGATCTTCTTCGAGGTATTTTGAATCGGATTGAATTTTTTTCGCCAGTTCGGTGTCCACTCCCACCTCTCCGAACGGTGTTTTCCATGTCCCCGAGGTCATGATGCTGAACAGTTTTCCCCGCCCGGTATGGTTCGGGCACATGATGACGAAAGTTTCTTTGAACTTGATCCGGGAAAGTACCGCTCCTACCACCGGACCCGAATAGATGAAACCAGCGTGGGGCAGGACAACGCCGACTGCTTCCGCTTTATCGGTGTTTTCTTCCACCATCCCCCTGATCGTTTGCCGCAACAATCCCGGCGATCCCGGGTAGAACTGGCCGGCGACAGCCGGTTCTCTAATCATGGCTCACCTCCCCGTCGGTCTTCGTATCTTCTGCATAATTGATAGTCGACCTGATGTTCAGGTCCGCTTCGCAATAACGGCACCTGCTGCCGGACAGTCCCGGGGTACGGGTAACGTAACCTACCCTTTCAATGACCGTCCGTCCGCAGTCATAACAAACAGTGTTCTCCGCAGCATGACCGGGTACATTTCCGGTATAAATAAACTTAAGACCGGCTTCTTTCCCGATCCGGCAGGCTTTCTCCAGCGTAGCGATCGGAGTTGCCGGCACCGACGTCAACCGGTAGTGCGGATAGAACCGGGTGACATGCCAGGGTGTTAACTCTCCCAGTCCATTCTTTATCCAGTCAGCAACCCCGCGCAGTTGCCCCTCGTCATCGTTCAAGCCGGAGATGATATTGGTCACCACCTCGACATGCATCCCCCACTTCTGCTTTGCCCGCTCCGCTGTGCGTAATATCTCGCGCCAGCGCGGTACCTTCGCCAGATCCCGGTAGAACCGGTCGGAAAAGCCTTTCACATCCACCCGCCAGGCATCTAAATAGGGGCCGATGGTATCCAGTGCCCGGGTGGTCGCATATCCATTCGTGACGTAAACAGTATACAGCCCTGCTTCTTTCGCCTGCCGAGCTGATTCCAATGTGTATTCAAACCAGATCACCGGTTCGTTGTAAGTCCAGGCGATGCCCCGGCAACGGTTCTCGATGGCGAGGACTATCTCGTCCTTGACCGCCAGTTCCCGGCAATTACCGAGGCTGTCGTCATGCGCCATGGCAATCTCCCAGTTCTGGCAATGACGGCAATGGAAATTACAACCCAGCGTGCCCAGTGAAAAGACGGTGCTTCCCGGGAAGAAGTGGAAAAGCGGTTTTTTTTCGATGGGATCGGCCGCCATCGAAGAAACGATCTCGTAGTTCAGATTGTACAGCAACCCATGACGGTTCTGGTACATGCCGCAGACGCCGTACCGCTCCGGACCAATGCGGCACTGCCACTGGCACGTCTGGCACTGCACCCGGGAACCAGGGAGTTTCTCGTAGAGGACCGCTGCGCGCACTACCAGCCTCCCTTTTT
>JBBITI010000034.1:10375-28846 GCA_037440885.1 Dehalococcoidales bacterium
GCCAAGTAGACCGGGCAATCGCCCCGATGACATCGGGGAGGAAAGTCCGAGCTCCGCCGGGCAGGGTGCTGGGTAACGCCCAGGAGGGGTGACCCTACGGAAAGCGCAACAGAAACACACCGCCCCGGTGTAAATCGGGGTAAGGGTGAAATGGCGAGGTAAGAGCTCACCGGCGGCCGGGTGACCGGCCGGCCGTGCAAACCCCACCCGGAGCAAGGCCAAATAGGGGGATGTCAAGGCGCCCGGCCATGTCCCCGGGTTGGCCGCATGACCCCTCCGGCAACGGACGGGCTAGACAGATGATTGCCGTCCCGGTGAGGAGCCGGGATACAGAACTCGGCTTACAGGTCTACTTGGCCTTTGTATTTCCGGAAGACCGTTGCTGATCGTTATTTTTGCTGACGGAAGCAGTTCCTGATCTTCCGGGAAAGCGGTACTTTTATCCGCACTGTCAACAGCAGATCACCAGGGGCACCGCCCCCTTTGCCGGGAGCGCCCAACTCTCGTAATTTGATTATCTGTCCGTCCTTGATTCCCGCGGGAATCTTGACCATCAGGTTCTTCGATTGACCCCGCTTCCGGTATTTGTATTCTGTTTCACCACCCGCTTGCGCCAGCTCGGCGCCGGGGCGTATCACGTCGCCGATGTCTTTCCCGCGTTCCGGCATCTCGAACCGGAAAATTCTCCGGAGAAAGAATTTTATCAACTTTTCTGCCAGTCCCGGCTTGGCCGCTGAGGGTGCTGCTCCCGGAATCTCTGCCTGGTTGCGGTTATAGTTTTGGAAATTGAAATCAGGCTGACCGTAAAAATAAACCCGGAAATTCTCTCCGTAGAACTGGCGGAACACCTGATTCGCATTCCGGAATCCGAAAGACCGGGAAAACTCATTGATGATCTGATCGATGTCGGAATTGCGGAAGATGTCTTCCTGGGAATGGGTCTGGCGAAAACGGTCATATGCCGCCGCTCCGAACCTCTCCCTCAGGCTATCATATTCTTTGCGTTTTGCCGAATCGGCCAGCGTCGCATAGGCTTCGTTAATGGCTTTCATTTTTTCATTCGATCTCGGATCGTCCTTGTTCCGGTCCGGATGATATTGGAACGCCAGCTTCCGGTATGCTTCCCGGATATCCTGTGCCGAAGCGTCACTCTTTAAGCCCAGTATCTCGTAATAATCACGATTATTTGAACTAGTCATGCTTAATCATGATAACGCCTGGATGTTGACAGACACAACCTGCGCCTGAAAAAGGATTACCAGTAGACCTGGACATCGAGAATAGTCCCCATGTTCTCCCAGGTGATTATCCAGCCCGGTTCCGGGAACAGGCTCACCGGAAGATAGTCCTGTCCCAATCGGACATTTACGATCTTGTCACAATTGGTTGATCTGCTGCGGTCCATAATCCCCGTACAATCGATAAACACCAGACCGCGATCGGTCGTCATGAATGCATTGCAGGCATGCCATCCTGTCTTGAATTTGATCGCCACCAAAGCACAGCGGATGCCGACAGCTTCCGCATTATTATGTACGTCGGAAGCAAATTCTCCGCACACATATACACCCGGAATATATAATTTCCGGTCCGTCCTGTCCGCCAGGATGAAACTCTGTACCTCGGACCAGGTCCGGTTGACCGCCGCCGGTTGTTCTATCAGACGGACATTTACAAAAGGCGGTCTGACCCCCGACGCGACTACCGATCCCCAGGTATCTTTATATAGCTGCAGCTCCGCCCGTACTTTTGCCAGTTCGTCACGCGTCTGCTGCAGTTGACTATCAATCAGGTTCAGGCGGGATGAAGTGACATCATAAAGCGAACGGATGCTGTCCAGATTTGATTCAGTTGCCTTCAGCTTGCCCTGGGTATCGCTGAGTTGTAAACTGTACTGCTGTATTTCGATCCCCTGGCGGTCACTTAATTCCAGGTATTTCTGAGTTTCCTGGAGTTGAAAATCCCTGTCTTGACGGACCTGTTGCAACTGGGCATCGGTGTTATACCAGCCAATGCCGCAAGCAGCCGCTAAAAGGAGAAAAATACCGATGGCGATAAACAGAATCGGATTAGTCCGCCGCAATACCGGTCTTTCCACTGAAAGCCTCCTGATGCTGTGATTGATACCCGGCACGATTATATCTCTACTGAGAAGGACTGGCAAAAAATCAAGGAAGGTAGTTTAAACCTTTAGCCAGGACCGGGGGAAGAATTTACCGCAGGTCAAAAAGCAAAAATAGATTTCGTATTTCTCAGGCGTTCTACATGTGCCTTGGCGGTAGTGGTCCGCAATTGCGTCTAATATTTTCCGTAAGTCTGAGTAACGTGAGAGTTTTCTGCTTTACGTTGAAGCGGAATTGCCGTTTTGCATCTCTTTCGCCAGTATCTCCAGCACATCTTCATCCTCGATCGGATAAAAGTGCTGGTAGAACTGGCCTACTGCCACAAACGCCGGCGGCGACCTTAAACAAAGCATCTCATCGACATGTTGCGCCAGCTTGATGATAGTGTCCTCCGGCCCCACGGGAACGGCTAAAACCAGTTTTGCAGGTTGTTCCGTCCTGACCGCCCAGATTGCGGCCTGGGTCGTCGATCCGGTAGCCACACCGTCGTCGGTAACGATTACAATGCGACCCTTTAATTTGACCCTGGGACGTATTTTGCGGACCATTACCGCACGGCGTTTGATCAAATCAAGCTGTTTTATTCGCTCGTTCTCGATTGCGCTGGGACTCACTCTGAATGAATCGGTTACTTCCTTGTTCAAAAAAAGGCTGCCGTCTTCCGCCACCGCCCCCATTGCCAGTTCTTCGTACCCGGGTGTCCCGAGTTTATGCGCGAAGACGACATCCAACTGGCCGCCCAGCCGGCGCGCAATCTCGCGTGCGATGACAATGCCGCCGCGCGGAATGCCCAAAACGACCGGGGATCGACCTTGAAATAAGGTTAATTCTTCAGCCAGGAACCGTCCCGCTTCAATGCGATCCCGGAACATTTCCGGGCTCCGGGAGCGAATATAATCTTTATGTTGCCGGCTGGCTTCCTGCCGGTTGTCCATCAGTCACTATCCCGAAAAGCAGTTTACTTGACTACGTTTATTAAAGCACGATGGCAGACTGATATCCAGTATCCCTATGACCAGCCGACCGCTTCCGCTTGCTGGCGCAGTTCTTCGAGAGCCGAACGTTCGATTTGCAGTATCCTGGTTTTGCTGATGCCGAATACCTTGCCCACTTCATACCGGGACCGGGGCTTGCCGTCACGCAATCCGAACCTTAAGATAATCACTTCCCGCTCCCGTCCGGGTAGCAGAGCGATGGCATCCATCATTTGATCCTTTAATAACGACTGGGCGGCTTTTTCGTCCGGGGCAATCTGATCATGATCAGCAATAAGATCGCCGATCTCAACCGCTTCCGGATCGTCACTGACCCGGTTTTCCAGGAGCACCGGCTCACAGTTTTCCGCTTCTTTCAATTCATCGACTTTTTCTACCGATACCCCGCTCCGTATCGCCAATTCATCCCGGGTCGGTTGCCGCCCGAATTCCTGAACGAATCCCTGACTGATCCGGTTCATCCGGCTTAATCCCTGCAATGTGCATACCGGCAGTCGCACGATCCGGCATTGATCGTTAATGGCGCGGGTAATACGTTGCCTGATCCACCATGTGGCATATGTGCTAAATTTGAAACCCCGCTCAAAGTCGAACTTGGTTACCGCCCGCATCAAACCCAGGTTGCCTTCCTGGATCAGGTCCATTAACGAGAGTCCGTGGCCAGCGTATTTCCGAGCGATACTCACTACCAAACGCAGATTGGAAACCGTTAAGACACGGCGGGCTTCTTCAGCTTCTTCCGGAGCACCATTCTTCATTGCATAACCGAGTCGTCTTTCATCTTCAGCGTTTAACAGCGGCAGATTTCCGATCTCCTGAAGGTAAGTCGCTGCAGAATCATTGTTCTCATAATCCAAAGTCCTGTGTATCATCGCTTTACCCCCCTTGACAGGCAGTAACCGGCTTGTATTCCTCCGTCAAACATCCGGGTCAATTATTGATCCGGTTTATGACTCGCATTCCGGACGGACACCGGGGCGACAACTGGAAGCACGGGAAAAGCTTTGGACTGTCGTTCGTATCCGCTACGCAACCGGTCAAAAAACTTTACCGGACCGGAGCAGGAAAGATACTGACATAGGCATTCGTGTACCTTGGATACGAGCGGCAAGACTGATCCCGAGCATACAGCATCTCCAAAAAGAGAATTACGCTTAGGGCTGATTATAATGAATCATTCTACAAACCAGTTGATGTAGAAGTTATAAAATAGCAAGCAGAAAAGTTACAAAAATGTGACATTTGGTGGTACCGCGCCGGACGAAGTGTGGGCTTCGTCCCCTATTTCATTGTCCCGCTGACAGTGGCCCGGGTCATTTCATAAAGCCTGAGATACAACCCTCCGTTCGCCACCAGTTCTTCGTGTCGCCCCTCTTCAATTACGCGGCCATTCTCCAGCACCACGATCCGGTTCGCGTTCCGGATAGTGGACAACCGGTGGGCAATGATTACCGCCGTCCGGCCTTTGAGCAATCGTTCCAGCGCCTCCTGGAGCACCTGCTCGCTGTAGGAATCAACGTTCGCCGTGGCCTCGTCGAGCAACAATATCGAGGGGTTCGCCAGCAACGCTCGGGCAAAACTGATTAACTGTCGCTGTCCCATGCTGAGATTATGTCCTCTTTCCTGTAGCTGATAATCGTAACCACCTTCGAGTTTCATTATGAAGTCATCAGCCCCCACCGTCCGCGCCGTCGTTTCGATCTCCTCCTGCGAAGCCTCAAGCCGACTGTAAGCGATGTTCTCCCGGATTGTCCCTGAAAAAAGGAACGGATCCTGAAGTACCAAGCCGAGACGGCGCCGGTATCCTTGCAGATCGAGATCCCGGATGTCATGGCCGTCGATCAAAATCCGTCCTTCACTAGCATCATAAAACCGGGCGATCAAATTGATGATCGTACTCTTTCCGGCACCTGTGGGCCCTACCAAAGCTACCGTCTCGCCCGGTCGCACATGCAGGTCAATGCCGGTTAATACTTCCAGGCCCGGTTCGTAGCTAAAGCTGACTTTTTCAAAAACGATGTCTCCTGTTATCCCGGGGACTCCGATGCTTTGCGGTTTTTCTTCAACCTGTGATTCGACATCGAGAAGCTCAAATACCCTGGACCCGGAAGCCATCGCCCGCTGTAACTGGGCATACTCCATTGTTATGGTGCGGATCGGGTCGAAAAACTGCTGGATATACAGAACGAAGGCAATTAAAACACCCACCAGCAGCGTTCCTTCCAGCACACCACGCCCGCCAAAATAAATCACCAGTGCGATGGCGACCGCCACCAGTAGTTCCACCAGCGGCATCGTCGCCGCTGAAACACGGGCTGATACCAGGTTCGCCTTCAGATTCGCCCGGTTCAATTCCTGAAAACGCTGCGAATTGACCTCTTCACGGGACAAGCTCTGGATCACCCGTACTCCTGAAATGTTCTCCTGGAGCGCTCCGTTCACGGCAGAGATCGCTTGCCTGACCTGGATGAAAGAACGCCGCGCCCTTTTTTGCCAGAGAAACAGAAAAACAAAGAGGAAAGGTATCACTGACAGGGTGATCCAGGCAAGCTGAAACTGCATCGTGAACATGGCTATCGCAATAGCGACCAGGCTGACGATTTCTCCGGTCACCCAGAACGCACCCGAGTCCAGGAAATCACCCATTTCCCCCACATCGTTTTGTACCCGCGACATAATCCGTCCCACTTCGTTCCGGTCGAAAAAACTCACTGAAAGCCTTTGTATATGGTCAAAGATCTGGCGTCGCAGGGTCAGTAAAATACCCTGCCCGATCGCCGCTTCCGCTCGTATCTGGGTGTAATAAGCCCCCAGATGTAACAGGGAATTGCTGATAAAAACAAGTACTATCAAATTCAGTCCGTTCAGGTTCGCCGCCACTATGTAGCCGTTGATCGCCTTCCCCACCAGCCAGGGATTAGCTACGATAGTGAAGGTATAAAGCAGTGTGGCCGCTATGGTCAACGGTACCGCTACTTTGTACGGGGTAAAATATTTCACCATGCGGCCGATGATACGTGAGTCGTAAGCTTTGCCGAATACCACGTCGTCCGATTGTGTCAGGCTGGAAGCCAATCGTAAAGGATGGGGACGCGCATCTTCCGGCATGCCGGCGGCTTGTACCGGTATCGCATCCTCGTCGGTGGCAGTACTATCAGCAATATCGGACTCGCTCCACCCTTCCTGGTATTGAAATTGCAGGGTATAAAGCTGGTGGTAGAAGCCTTCACGAGCCAGTAACTCCCGGTGCGTTCCCCTTTCGACAATCTGTCCGTCTTTCAGTACCAGAATCAGGTCCGCCATCTGCACCGAACGTAAACGCTGCGCCACGATAAACGTGGTCCGGCCTGACAGTAATGCTGAGAGTGACTGCTGGATGAAATATTCAGTCTCGGTATCCACGCTCGAAGTGGTATCATCCATAATAATAATGCGGGGATTGAGTAATATCGTCCGGGCAATGGCCAGGCGCTGTTTCTGCCCGCCGGATAGGGTAATCCCGCGTTCGCCCACCTCGGTATCATAGCCTTTCGGAAGACTCATGATGAAATCGTGCAGGCGCACTATTCTGGCAACCTCGATAATCTCATCCAGACTCGCCTCCGGCCGGCCATAGCTGATATTTTCTCTTATCGTCGCTGAAAAAAGGAAGGTGTCCTGGTGAACGATCCCCACGTGTTTACGTAAAACGCTGAATGTGAGAGTCCTGATATCGATACCGTCAATGCTGATCTGTCCGTCAGTCACATCGTAAAAACGCGGTATCAGGTTGGCGATGGTCGATTTTCCACTGCCCGTTGCTCCTACCAGGGCTACGATCTTGCCGGGTTCCACCGTGAAATCAATATTCTTTAAGACATCGCCGTGCGATTCATAACGGAACGAGACGTGATCGAACCGGACTTTTCCTTTTACTTCCGCGGGACTGACCGCATCCGGTTTTTCTGCAACCGGGGACACCTCATCAATCACTTCAAAAACACGCTGCCCGGAAGAAACCGCCCGGGAAAAAAGTGTTGTCAGCCAGCCAAGCATCCGGATAGGCCCGGCAAGCATTACGGCGTAGAGAAGGAATTGGGCCAGTTCCCCCTCCGTCAGTGAACCGGCAACTACCTGCCGCCCACCGAACCACAGTATGGCCGCTGTCGCCAGCAGCAGGGCAAACGTCATGACCGGACTGTTCACCGCCAGAAGGTTGTTTGCCGCGATCTCCTGATCATATAATACCTGTGCCTGTTTCCCGAATTTCTGGTTTTCGTAGTCCTGCCGAGTAAAAGCGCGAACCACCCGCGCTCCCGCCAGGTTCTCATGTACAATCGCCCCAAGCTGCCCGATACCCTGTTGGATTTTCATCCATAGTACCCGTAACTGCTGATTGATCCTCAGTGTGCGATAAATAATAAACGGCAAAACGCTCAGGCTGATCAGTGCCAGTTGCCAGTTCAACGCTAACAACAAGACCGTAATCCCCACCAGTAACACGATAAAATAAACGCCGCGTATCAGCGCGAACCCCACGAACATACGGATACCCTCTACGTCTGCGGTGGCGCGGGACATCAACTGGCCGGTCTGGGAGCGGTCGTGAAAGGCGTAACTCAGCGATTGCAATCGGTTGTAAATATTGTTACGCAGGTCGAAGGCAACCTTCTGCGATAACGATTCTGCCAGGTAGCTCTGCCAGAAACTTAATATGCTGCGAAAGATTCCGGCTACCGCAATCGTTATTGCCGTCAAAGTGACAGCTGCCAGGTTCCCGGTACCCAGTGCCTGGTCAATCGCATTTCCGGTCAGGCGCGGGATGGCGATCGCCAGGGCAGCTCCGGCAAACAGGCAGAAATAGGCAGTAAAAGCGCGCCCCCGGTACTTCCAGAACAAGGCCGTGACGCGTAAAAAGATTCTCATCCTATTTTGATTTTATACCACTTCAAATAATAAAAGACAGCAAATAACCCGATTGAATGATGCTGCCATCCGCTGCCGCCCGCTTTGCGCGTTCCGCGCCACAGACTGCGAATCAGGAAAGTATACGTTCTGAAAAACAAATAATCAATAAAAAGAGATTGACATGTGTAATCAGAGTGGTAATATAACAGATTGACCGGCGGCACCATCACCGACAGAATCATCTTGAGAGTCCTGGGAAAAGACTCCAGTCCACTCAACTCGATATTTACTGCCGGAATAAGAGACTAGATTCTATTCGGAATATCAAACAAGCGTGAGATAAGGAGAAACAACCGTGATCGAAAATGCGGTTACTGCACAGCATCTCCGTTTCAACTACGGCCGGTTGCCCGTGATCAGCGATGTCACGCTGGACATCCCCCAGGGCATCAGCTTTGGTCTGCTCGGTTCCAACGGGGCCGGCAAAACTACGCTCATCCGCCTTATGGTCGGCCTTTTGCAACCGAAAAGCGGTAGTATCCGGCGACTGGGACAGAAACCAACCCCTGCCACCGCCCGCAACATCGGTTATATGCCGCAACTGCCTTCTCTTTACAACGAGCTTTCCGTCAGGCAAAATATCGCCTTCTTCGCCCGTATCTACGGTCTTAAAGCTAAAAACCAGCGCCGCGACCGGGTTGACGAAATTATCAGGCTGGTGGATTTATGGGCCAAGCGCGATGTCTCCGTACTCCATCTGAGCGGTGGCATGAAGCAGCGCGTCAGCCTTGCCTGCGCCATTGTCCACCAGCCGCCGCTGCTCTTTCTCGACGAACCCACCGTCGGTCTCGACCCCGAATTACGGGCTCACTTCTGGGAATATTTCCAGGGACTGACCGCCGCCGGCAATACCCTGATTATATCCAGCCACACTATGGACGACGCCGCCCACTGCCAGATTCTGGCTTTCATGAGAGACGGCAGGATCATCGCCTGCGGTTCACCGGCCGAACTAAAAGCCGCCACCGGCAAACCGCAGGCTTCGCTGGAAGACGCTTTCCTTTATTTCTTCCGGCGAGGAGAGGCACAAACGAATGGATAACACACTGGCTATCGCCCAGCGCACTATCATGCAACTGGTACGTGATCCGCGCACTTTTGTCCTGATATTGATCGTCCCGCTGGTCATTTCCAGCCTGGTCGGCGTTTCGCTGCCCAGTAAGGAAATCCTGAATATGACTCTGCCGGCCATACTGGCGATGCTGATCCTTTTTTTTGGTTTCCTCCTCAGCGGGATTGCCTTCCTCCGGGAACGTTCGCAGGGGACTCGCGAACGGTTGATGGCATCGCCGGCCACCCGGTTCGATATACTGGTCGGTTATCTGCTCGGTTTTCTCCTTTTTGCCATGTTACAGACCCTGATACTCTTTTTTTACGCGGTTTACGTTCTCAAGGCTGAATTCTCCGGTCAGTTGTGGCAGATCATCGTCTTCCAGGTACTCATCGGAATCCTGGCAGTCTGCCTGGGAATTTTCATCTCCGCCTTCGCTCGCAACGAGTTCCAGATGATCCAGTTTATTCCGCTGATCATCGTGCCGCAGGTGTTCGTCTGCGGCCTGCTTTTCCCGGTCAGCCAGATGCCGGACTTCCTGCAGTGGCTCGCCAGGTTCTTGCCGTTGACCTATGCAGTGGACGGTATCCGCGCGATGATGCTGGAAGGTAAAGGACTTACCGAAATCGGCAAAGAGATCGGTGTACTGGCGGCTTATGCGGTCATCCTCGTTTTTCTCGCCGGGATCAGCCTGCGCCGGAACGCCACCTGACGCCCGGCGTTCCACAATGATATTTCTGTTACAAAATAATCCTCGTTTCCTGCTACAAAATATTCTTCATCTGTGCTATGATATAAAGCGCTTTGTGACTCTTCTCAGATGAATAGAGGTTACTTAGCAATATTATTACCGGAAGGAATCAAATCCAGTACCACAAATTCGGCGGCCTTGATTGGCAGGTTTCCACGTTGGGCTTTGCCATCGGCCAGGTCCCCGGAGGACCTCCGTTCAAAGATCCGGAAAGGTCGGTAGCGATCATCCGGTACGCCATTGAACGCGGTGTGAATTTCCTCGACCTGGGAACAATCGATTACTTTAACCGCAGCGAATACCAATCACTCCTTAAATTGATTCGCCTCGCCCTGCAAAACGGTTACCGGCAGCATATCAAGTATTCCTTCTCCATCCCCACCATGCACGTTAATTCGGTCGCTGACTATGAACCGATGCTGGCTAATGCACAGGATCTGCTTCATGAAGATAAGGTCGATTTCCTCGTTCTGGACGGCATTGACCGGCACTCCTGGCAGAAGATGCAATACATGGGAGTGCTCCCCTGGCTGGGAAAAAAGGTTGCTGACGGCTGTATCGGCCATCCGGGTTTTTCCTTTCACGATGATTTTCAAACCCTCCGCACGGTGTTGCAGGATTACCGTAATTGGACATTATGTAAATTCCGTCTGAGTTTTATGGATGCCGATCAGTATCCCGGGCTTGGCGGCGTGCAGCTTGCGGCTGATAGCGGACTGGCGGTGATCGCCGACCAGCCGCTTCTCAACGGCAGATTGATAAAAAACCTGCCGCCTTCAGTTTCCGCTTGCTGGTCGACAGCCGGCGGAGCCTGGACTGCCGCCGACTGGGGTTTACGCTGGGTCTGGAATAACCCCCAGGTGGCCACCACCGTCGTTAACATGCGCACGATGGCCCACGTGATGCAGGCTGATGTACTGGTTGAAAAATACGCCGGTCGATCCCTTACAATCCCGGAAGAAATTAACATCAGCCGCGTCCGGGATGAATACCGCAAGCTACGAGCGGTTCCCTGTACCGGCTGCCGCAGTTGCCTCCCCTGCCTGCAAAATATCGACATCCCGCGTATTTTCACACTGTGGAATGAGGCAGTAATGTTTCAGGATGACTCAATCCCCCGGGCGTATTTTAAAATAGAGGGGCACGAGCCCGACGCCTGCGACGGCTGCGGAATCTGTGCTGATAAGTGCGGCATGAAAATCAGCATCCCGGAGCAGATACGCGCCGCCCGGCAAGCTATCGGCTGAACAATTCTGGTTATTTTATTATGTAAAGTTACTTTTCAATAACCAAAATGAAGGATGCCATGGCATCTTATCAATCACCCGTCCGCAACTCCCTGCGCTGCCGCACCTTTTTCGGCTCGGTTATCTGTTCTTTCGACAAACCCCTGCTGCTGCAACCATAGCAGGGACTGCTCTGTTCCGGGACCGCCCGCTTCTATCGACCATACGGCATCAGGACAATGCGCTCGCAATTCCTGGAGCGCTCCTGATAGCGGAATGTTGCCCCAACCCAGCCCGATATGTTCATCTACCTTGCCGTGGTTATCGTGCAGATGCACATATCCGATTTTCGCCCCTGAAACCGATATCCATTCTCCTAAAGCAGCTTTGGAATAAACATGTACGTGCCCGATATCCAGATTGATATCCAGGTTCGGTCGATTGATCTGCGTCACCAGTTGCCACAGCATATCCGGTCCGGCATCCATCACGTTCTCGAGGTGGAATCCGATGTCCGGCGTTTTATCTGCCAGGAAACTGCTCCAGAAGCGACTCGTTTCTGCAATCCATTCATCCGGTGCATAAAGGGCAGGATTATAGGCCGGGTGCAGAATGATATGCGCGGCATTGAGATGGACAGCGAGATCATAGACCCTTTCGTAACACCGGATACTGGTTTCGCGTACGGCTGCGTTCCGGTGAACCGGGTCGATTCCCAGGTACGGACCATGTATCGCCCGGCGGGAAATCCCGGCGATTTTATCCGCAGTTCGCTTGATCAACTCACGGTCTTCGAGAGCATCGCTCCGCGAAAAATCGGATAGTTCGATGCCGTACCGGTTCGTCTCACAAATCCGGATAATCGCCTCCAGGGAATCGAATTCTGAACTATGGCAAATGAAAAGATTCACTTTGCCCCGGACATACTTTGATACACTCGTCATGAGCGGTTCGGCATAGGGGCGACCCTCGCAGTCGCCCACCCACTACCCCCGTACTAACCCCGGTCCGGCAAACCGAAATCCTCCTAATTGTTATACCCCGGTTCGTATTCCGAATTCATGTCTGCTTTTTCCCCTTGTCCGCCATCCGGTAACACTCGATATTGAGATAGGAGTATCCCTCGATATTTACCGGACTGCTCCTGAGAATCTCGATTCGCTGGCGGAACAACGGGCCGTCCGTGACCAGCGTATGATATTCTCCCTTCTCGCCGCAAATATGTACCGTTCCTCCCTGCACCCCGCGTACTTTCTTCAAAAAAGAAGCGCTTATGCACTCGCCCAGCCAATCTTTCGCCGGTGTCCGCCTGTCCACACAGACGATTACCGCTTCAAATCCGGCTTCGATGAAACCGCTCAGCACCGTTTCCGGTTCACCGTTCTCCAGCGGCATCAGCAGGTTCATGCCGGTCTCCCGGCTCATCTTCCGGTTCCAGGCCAGACTGTCCGCTAGATCAATATCCCCCGTTATCAACGTATCGATACCCTGCGACCGCAACCCGCTGATTACTCTTCTAAACTCCGGTTCATACGTATTCCAGTTCACTCTTTCTTGAACTACTGACAGGTTCAGAGCCTGCGCTTGCGCCTTGATCAACTCCGGGTCCAGGCAGTGCGACATCGTCAACGCCGCGTCAATATTGACGAAATTGACCATGTGGCTTACCTTCACCCCGTCTGACAGTGCTTTGTATAAAGCCAGGCAGCAGTCCTTGCCGCCACTCCATGATATCACCGCTTGCAACGATTTCCCTCTTTTGCACATCCGGTATGATACTGTGCAAAACCGTTTGTTTATTATATTCTGATCGTTATCAGTGATCAATTGGCTTCACTCAGCCTACTCACAGGCATTAGAGTCGGTCATGACTGAAACTACACCACGAGAGAATGCCAATAGTACTGCGGCATGCATTGTCAGAGTCCGTGCGCATAGCTACCTATTACTCCCAAACAGCTAACAGTTTCTTAATATTTTATTGATTTAATATAAAAATGGCTGTCAAATCGCGGTTAACAGTGCTTCCAGAATGACAATATCGCCAGTCCGGTTACCCAGCGCCAGCAAATATCGGGAGGTCCCCAATGATACCGGGACTAACAAAAAAGAGTAAACTACTGCTCCTCGCTATCGCTTTGGGAATAGGCGGTTTCTCCGCTTACGGTATTTACAACACGGTCCGTGCTTATGGCGACATTACCAGTTTGCAAAATAACGACCATACCCTCACCATGAGCCTATCTTTGACGCCGAATCAAGTTACACTGGAAGGCCCGCTGTGTCCTCCCTCGTGCGGCCTGGCCTGCGCCGGTTGCGTCAGTCAGTTGTACCGGCAGCGGTTTGACGTTCTTCCGTATTCAACTGTCCGCACCACAGACTATCACTAACGAAAATATTCTTTTAATGGAAATGACAATACGTCGAGTCGGAGTTTACCGGTGGGGAAAAAAGTAGTTATCTTTGCGCTTACGCTATTATTTTTTACAGGCATCATCGGCTCTTTCTGGGGGTTCCCTTTAGCCCAAGCTGCATCGAGTATCTGGAACTCCTGCCCGAAAGGCAAGGTGAATTGTGCCTATCCGGGAGACTGCAAAAGTTATATTGACACCAATAATGACCGCATCTGCGACTATTCCCAGCCAGCCCCTCCAGCGACCTCGACTACAAAAACCACAACACCAACCGGGAACACCGGGACTTCTGATAAAGAGATGACCACCGGTAGTGCTCCTCTCACAAGCACCGCTTCCAGCGACTCCCCTTCTGCCAGCGGCAGCCAAGTCACGGTAGATGCCAGGATGCCTGTTACTACCGAGAACGACACTGCCAACCGCAGGGGCAGTTCTTACTATTTCCTACCCGTAATCATATCGCTGGTCATATTATATTGCCTGACATGGCTGTTATCAGCAAAGAAACTCATTAAAACCATCGCGCATCGCAAGATATGGAATGTGGTACTGCTCGTCTCTTTGCTGGGTTCCGCCCTGCCGGGTATCATCCTCATATTGAATATTGACTTCGATACCAATATTACGCTTCCTTTTAACATGCTATTCTGGCATGTCGAAGCCGGCCTCGTTCTAGGTGTCGTAGCTGTTTTTCATATCGCCTGGCACTGGCGCTACTTTGCAAAAATCCTCGCTATAAACAGGACTGGCAAGGAACCTCTTGACACCGTCACTCACCGCGATGACATTGCCGGTCAACGAAAAGTAAGCCTCAGCACCAAGTCAGGCAAAGACACAGCGTAAACAATATCAAGTCTCCATTTACAATTTCTCATCGTTTCTGAAATAATATATATAGAAAGACGAAACGCAGCCAGGAGATAGCGGACAAGAGCGGTCCGGTCGTGGATGATGATGTCAAGACGATGGAATTCGCAAGCCTTTGCCTGAAACACGATGGCTACCGCTTTCTACCTGCTTACGGCGGCAACAAGGCTCTCTGCCTGGATAGGGAGAGTCAACCAGATTTGATTGTCCTGGATATCATGCTGTCTGTTCTTGACGGTATGAAGAATACCGAACCCAGAGGGCTGATTCTGATGTCCCGATTATCAGACTGACGGCAAGAGTCATTTACATAGTGATACATGATGCTCCATGGACCGGCGAAAGGGATTATCTATGAAATGGCATAATCTTACAATTGAAGAAGCGTTGAAAGAGCTTGCTTCTTCTCGCTCCGGGATCACAGAGGAAAAAGCAAAAGAGCGCTTGCAAAAATATGGCCCGAACATGCTCCGGGAGAAGAGTAAAAAACCCGCTATAGTCGTATTCCTGCGCCAGTTTGCCTCTCCACTTATTTATATCTTGCTTGCAGCGGCCCTGGTTGAGTTTGTGATAATGCGCAAACCAATCGATGCAACGGTCATATTAACCGTGCTCCTCATCAATTCCATCATCGGTTTTATTCAGGAAAGCCGGGCGGAACGGGCGATGGAAGCTCTCAAACGACTAGCGGTACCCTATGCCAAGGTATTAAGACAGGGTACCGTCACCAAGATTTCCGCCAGCCACCTGGTTCCCGGTGACGTGATTCTACTTGAAGCTGGAGACAAGATTCCTGTCGATGCCAGGCTTATTGAAGCGGCAAGTCTGTCCGTAGACGAGTCCATCCTCACCGGCGAATCCGTCCCGGTCGAGAAATTTACCGGCGCTATTAAAGGTGAGGCAACGATAGCGGATATGGGTAATATGGCGCACATGGGCTGTGCCGTGGTCAATGGACGGGGAGTGGCTGTAGTTACGTCTACTGGCATGAAAACCGAAATTGGCAAAATTTCCACTCAGGTGCAGGAGACCAAGCCCCCACCCACTCCACTCCAGCGAAATGTAGCCAGGCTTGGGCGCTATATCGGTTTTCTGGTACTAAGTGTTATTACGATTCTTATTATCATTGGATTGTCCAGAGGATATACATTCGCGGAGATGTTTACTCTAGCGATAGCCGCCGCAGTTTCTGCCATTCCGGCAGGTCTCATGGTCATGGTAACTGTAGTCCTTGCTTTAGGAATGAGGCGAATGGCAAAAAGGCATGCCCTCATCCGGAAACTGAACGCGGTAGAGACGATGGGCGCCGTTACCGCCATCTGCTCAGACAAGACCGGCACGCTGACAGAAAGCGAGATGACGCTACGCAGGGTTTATCTTTCCGGCAGAAACATTGAAATCACCGGGACCGGCTATCGTCCTGAAGGAGAGTTCCTGGAAAACGGGCAGAGACTCGATCCTCAGAAAGATGAAGGCTTTCTGCTGGCGCTGAGAATAAGTGCCCTCTGTAATGACTCCACTCTGAAACCGGGTGGTGACAAACCGCAACTTCTTGGTGATCCCACCGAGGGGGCTTTACTAGTAGCCACCCTTAAGGCAGGATTGAATCAAAAGGCTTTACAGGAGGAGCAACCACGTCTGGCGGAAATGCCTTTCACGAGCGAAAAGCGCTACATGGCCACTCTCCATTCTTCCCTGAAGGGGAAAAACGAGGCAGTAGTCTATGTAAAGGGGTCGGTAGACAATGTGCTCGCCATGAGTAGTAAAATACTTGAAAACGGGGTCTCCCGGGAAATGACTCCCAAGAGATTAGCTGAGCTTGAAGAGAAGAATGTGGAGATGGCATCGAAAGCGCTGCGGGTGATGGCTCTAGCCTATGCTGAAAGCTCTCCAGCCGCAGAGCAGCTTTCTCATGACCATCTGAACGGCACTTTAACTCTGGTTGCTCTGGTAGGGATGATTGATCCCCCTCGGCAAGAAGCCAAAAAGGCAATTGCCGACTGCAAACGGGCCGGTATCAAAGTAATGATGATAACCGGGGACCAGAAAGTCACGGCAGTAGCCATTGCTGAAGAACTCGGCCTCCCGCCTGGCGAAGCGTTGACTGGTTTGCAACTGGGTCAGATGACCGATCAAGAACTCCGCGACAGGATAGACGGCATATCGGTCTTTGCCCGAGTTGAACCCATCCACAAGCTGAGAATAGTTAATGCCATGAAGTCGGAAGGCTATACTGTCGCTATGACCGGAGATGGGGTGAATGATGGCCCGGCGCTGAGAGCGGCCGATATAGGGATAGCCATGGGCATCAAGGGTACCGACGTTGCCCGCGAAGCCTCGGATATGGTACTCACCGACGATAACTTCGCCTCCATCGTTGCAGCGGTGGAAGAGGGCAGGGTTATTTTTAGCAATATACGGCGCTCTGTTTTCTATCTTTTAAGCACCAGTGCAGGTGAGTTAATTACCTGGATAACCGCCATTTTATTAGGAATTCCCCTGCCGGTGGTCGCGGTCCAGATTCTCTGGATTAACCTGGTTACTGATGGCGTCTGCACCATACCACTAGGTCTAGAACCAAAGCACAGTAATGTTCTTGAACAACCTCCGCGGCGGAAAAAGTCAGGTATCGTTTACAGAGGGATGTTATTGCGAATCGCCTTTGTCGCTCTGTTCATGTCATTAGGAACTCTTCTTATCTTCAGGTGGGAACTGCCAAGAGTGGGGTTAGAAGAAGCCCGGACAATTGCTTTCACCCTGCTGGTAGCTTTCCAGTGGTTCAACGCCCTGAATGCCCGCTCTGACCAGCAGTCCCTTTTCAAGCTGGGTTTATTGAGCAATCGTCTGCTTCTGGGCGCGATAGGTCTCGCCATCCTTCTTCAGGTAATGGTCATATATACTCCGCCTTTCCAGAAGCTATTCTACACCGTGCCGCTGGGACTTGAAGACTGGGCAGTGATTATTTTAATAGCGAGCAGTCTCCTTGTTGTCGAGGAGTTGCGCAAGCTGGTCGCGCCGCGTATATTCAACCGGGGTAAATAGGGTGGGTTCCCGACCCGGATCCGGGGATTCCTGAGGCTTTCAAGGTGCGGTCACTACCACACTCGATGAGGAGGCAGTAACCGCACCAGCCCTTGATGCTAAAGTGCGCCCGGATGAAGTGGCAAAATAACATTAGAACAGTGTCCGCCGCTCGCATGCAAGCTTTCCCGGTTTCGTGAAAGGGCAAAGCCATGTATCTCTCCCGCTTCGGGTGAACCGTATCGGGTTGGTCATCACGGAATCATGAGCGGTCAGCTTGTGGTGGAGACGAACTTTATCCTGTCCCGTTTGCAGATCATCTGTATCGTGTGGCGTCCCGACATGACCGCCGTGGGCATTCCGCCGCCGGGATTAACCCACTGCCCGGCCATGTAGAAATTGTCCAGTCCCGGTAGCGTCTTGCGCATCTGCATCATGACGGTCTTGGGGGTAATCATCCATCCTTCGTAGCTGCCCCTCCAGTTGCCGGTGTAGCGGACCCAGGTCATCGGAGTAGCTACGTCACGCATCTCTACCTGGACGGCCAGCCCCGGGAAGCGTTTGTCGAGCAGGGCAACGACCGTATCAGCGATCTGCTTTTTCTCCGCCTCATACCGTGCGGGTTCTTTGTGCAAATGGTCCCAGTAATCATAGTCCGTATTGAACTGGACCTTGACCAAGGTCTTGCCTCTTGGTGCCAGTGTGGGATCGAAATTGTAGATGAGCACGTTCATCAGCTTCCGGGTTTTTCCGGCAATTATGACAGGTTCCTTCAGACACAAGGTAAGGCCGCCAACTGAGGGAGGTATCTCAGCAAATTCGCGCGCGATGCCGAGGCCGATATATACCAGCGGAGGAAACAACGGAAGATGGTCATAGTAGCCGCGGATGTTGTCATCGATATATTTTCCCTCTAGCATATCGAAGATCGTAGTACGACCATCAGCCGCCGAAACAACGATATCACCTTGATGCTCTGTGCCATCGGCCAACCTGACACCCACCACCCTATCGCGCTGAACCAGTATCTTGTCTACCTTTGCCTTGAGACGCAGTTCGCCGCCGAGATCGAGGTA
>JBBITI010000035.1:0-26845 GCA_037440885.1 Dehalococcoidales bacterium
ATCTGAATAACTTCTGCCCCCTCGACCAGTCCAATATGTTATGGACGCTTACAAAAACTTGACAAGCTTAAAATATTAAACATATAATAATGAAAACAGTTTGACCTTTGTTCGTTTCCTGTGTAAAAATCCTACTTTATCGGTTTCCTGAAGGAATTAGTCTGGTTTTTCCACATGTCAAAATATATCTTCGTTACTGGTGGTGTAGTTAGCTCGGTTGGCAAAGGCATCACCGTGGCTTCTATCGGAACCATTCTGAAGAGTCGTCAGATTACTCTATCCGTCCAGAAGCTCGATCCATATTTAAATGTGGATCCCGGTACGATGTCACCTTACCAGCATGGGGAAGTTTTCGTCACCAAGGATGGAGCGGAGACTGATCTTGACCTTGGTAATTATGAGAGGTTCATTGATATCAATCTTACATCGGATTCGAATGTTACTTCGGGTCAGATTTACAGCACGGTAATTGCTAGAGAGCGGAGGGGTGAATTTCTAGGCGGAACGATTCAGGTAGTCCCCCATGTTACCAACGAGATCAAACAGCGTTTCAAGAGATTAGCACAAAATTCGAATGCTGATGTAATACTGGTGGAAGTTGGAGGTACTGTAGGAGATATCGAAGGACAGCCTTTTCTTGAAGCTATCCGGCAGATGCGAAAGGATGTCGGTCGCGAGAATGTCCTGTATATCCATGTCACGTTATTGCCTTACTTGAATAGTACCCAGGAATTAAAGACCAAACCTACGCAACACAGTGTTAACGAGCTACGCCGCATGGGTATTCAACCAGATATCATAATTTGCCGGAGTGATCAAGAAGTTCCTGATAATATCCGGGATAAAATATCACTCTTCTGCGATGTTGAACGAGAAGCGGTGATACCTCTTCCTACGATATCTTCTGTATATGAAGTGCCTTTGTTTCTCGAAGGGATGGGGTTAGGTCGATTAATTGTGGACAAACTTGGCCTTGACGCCCGCCCGTCTGATCTCTCCAAATGGCGCCAGATGGTTACAGCTTTGAAAGAGTTAAAGGAACCGGTCAGCATTGCATTAGTAGGGAAATATGTAGAGTTGAAGGATGCCTATTACTCAGTACGGGAAGCATTACATCATGCCGCACTATACCATAAGAAAAGCCTGAATATTATCTGGGTTTCTTCTGAATCTCTGGAAAAAGCTGGTGGAGAAAATCAACTGCGGAATGCACAGGGCATAGTTGTTCCGGGAGGTTTCGGCATTCGTGGAATCGAAGGAATGGTCAAAGCAGCCAATTATGCCCGGGAGAAGAAAATCCCTTATCTGGGGCTTTGCCTCGGGATGCAGGTAATGGTAATCGAGTTCGCCCGTTCTGTAATGAATTCAGAGAAACCTAATTCCAGTGAGTTCGATCCGCAGACCCCCTACCCGGTAATAGATTTGATGCCGGAACAGGTTAATATTGTTGATAAAGGGAAAACGATGAGGCTGGGAGAATACCCATGCCAACTGCCCAACGGCAGTCGGGCTGCTCAAGCATATGGATTGGACGTTGTATACGAGCGACACCGGCATCGATATGAATTTAATAACAAATTCCGGAAAGAACTGGAGAGTGCCGGGCTTAGATGCAGCGGAATTTCCCCTGAAGGTGAGTTGGTTGAAGTGTGCGAAATTTCCGGACATCCCTGGATGGTTGGTTCACAATTCCACCCTGAATTTACATCCAGGCCGAACCGGCCCCACCCGCTTTTCCGTGATTTCATCGGAGCAGCCAAAGACGTATTAAGAGAGGGAGCACAACCTTCTCTGCCTCTCAATAATTAACATGGACAGCGCAATCAAAGCGAATAGGAACTCATAGAAAATCATCATTAGTTAGATTCGTCGATTCGTCAGTTGTTTAGTTATCTGTCTGACCTTAGGACATTCGTCCTAATAGATATGATACCAGGCAGTCGACGGAGGAAGGTAAAGTTATGGCAATAGATATCAACCAATTGGAGAGCAAAACAGAAGAAGAACTGGTCGAGCTAGCTAAAGAAATGGGCTTGTCGGCGAATGGCAATATGGCGAAGCAGGAACTTGTGCTACGCTTGTTACAGGCTTATACCGAACAAGAAGGTAACACTTTTTGTTCCGGTATTCTGGAAATTATGACGGACGGTTATGGTTTCTTACGAAACAGCAGCTTGCTGCCGAGTTCGACCGACGTCTATGTTTCACAATCGCAGATCAGGCGTTTTGGCTTACGCAACGGCGATATGGTAGCGGGGCAGTGCCGACCAGCCAGGGCAGGTGAAAAATATTTTAGCCTGCTTCGTATCGAAGCGGTGAATGGGATTAATCCTGAGTTAGCCAAAGAACGCCCATACTTCGGCTCGCTTACCCCAACTTTCCCGGATAAGCTGATCAATCTTGAAACCAGGGGTAACGATCTTGCGGGACGTTTGCTCAATCTGATTGCCCCGATCGGACGCGGGCAGCGTGGCTTAATTGTTTCTCCTCCAAAAGCCGGAAAGACCTTCCTGTTGAAATCGATCGCTAACTGTGCAAATGAGAACTATGATGATCTTCATATGATGGTAGTTCTGATCGGAGAACGTCCTGAAGAAGTCACGGACATGAAAAGGTCGGTTAAAGGAGAAGTGATTGCGGCAACGTTCGATGAACCAGTTGAGAACCATACCCGGGTAGCCGGGCTGGCGCTGGACCGAGCTAAAAGAATGGTCGAAAGCGGTAATGATGTTTTTCTGTTGCTTGACGGTATCACTCGTTTGACTCGTTCATATAACCTTGCGATGCCTTCCAGCGGCAGGACTTTATCTGGCGGTATTGATCCGTCTGCCCTTTACCCTGCCAAACACTTCTTCGGTGCTGCCCGTAATACTGCTGAGGGTGGGAGTTTGACGATCATTGCTACCTGTTTAGTAGATACCGGTAGCCGTATGGATGATCTGATTTACGAAGAATTCAAGGGCACCGGTAATATGGAGGTTCATCTTGATCGCCGACTAGCTGAGAGAAGGATTTTTCCCTCTATTGCCATTGAGAGAAGCGGCACCCGACGGGAAGAGTTACTGCTGGATCCGGAAACGCTTAAACAAGTGTGGTTATTGAGACGGATGGTCTCGATGATTTCCTCGGATTCACCGAACTTTGCAGAAGCTACCGAGAGGGTTGTAGAACGACTGAGGAAGTCAAAAAGCAATGTCGACTTTCTGGCGAATTTAGCTCGAGAAATGTAAGTATCGTCTTATTACGGCCTAAAGGGCACGGTTGTCCGTGCCTTTTTTATTTTTGTTAATCTTGGAATCGCATCAACAGGCTATGCTAAAATTTGATTAGCAACCTGACACAAAGCACGAAGATGATACCGAACCTTATAATTTCAGAACAATTAAGAAATTTACCGACTTCTCCAGGTGTCTATCTTATGAAAGATGCCAAGGGGGAAATTATATATGTCGGTAAGGCGTCTTCTTTACAAAGCAGGGTCAGATCCTATTTCGGAGCGGGACCACTTACTCCCAAGACACAAAATATGGTGGCAAGGGTAACGGACTTTGAATTTGTGGTCACCAGTTCGGAGCAAGAAGCGCTCATCCTTGAGATGAACCTTATTAAAAGGTTCCATCCTCAATATAACATAAGTTTGCGTGATGACAAGTCATTTCCTTATTTGAAAATATCTATAAATGAAAAATGGCCGCGTATCTTTATCACAAGGCGTCTTGAAGATGACGGGGCGCGTTACTTTGGTCCGTTCACCAATACGTATTCGCTTCGTGAAACTGTGAAAGCTTTAAAAAACATATTTACTTTCCGGACATGTAATAAAACGATTACCGTTAATGAGAAAAAGCCGTGTTTGGAATATCATCTAAAACGATGTATTGGGCCTTGTATTGGTGCAGTTACAAATGAGGAATATATCCAAATTGTTAAACAAGTGATTCTATTCCTTGAAGGGAAGGACGATATCGCAATCAAGCAGTTACGAGAGAATATGGAACGAGCGGCAGAAGATTTGAATTTTGAAAAAGCTTCAACTTTTCGCGACCAGATAAAGTCCATTCAGTCTATTATCGAAGGCCAACGGATTGCAACGATGGTTCAGGGAGATCAGGACGCAATCGCTTTTGCCCAGGACGGTGATCAGGCGTTAGCTCAGATATTCTTCGTTAGAAGCGGAAAGCTTATTGGACGGGAGGGGTTCGTCATTCAGGGTACCGAAGGAGAAGACCCAACCCGGGTGATGACTACTTTTGTCAAGCAATTTTATGCCTCAAGTCTGAATATCCCATCGCTAATACTCCTGCAGTATCCGGTCGATGACCTTACGATACTTAGATCATGGTTGAAACAGAAACGCGGGAGACGGGTTGATATCCAGGTGCCCAAGAAAGGGCCAAAAAAGAAGTTTATCGGTAATGTAGCGGAGAATGCCCGACGGGGCTTAGAGCAGATTAGAATCAGGACACTAATCAGCACCCGAGATATGACTCCTGCGATGCAGGAAATTCAGAAAGAATTAGAGCTACCCAGTTTACCAGTTCGAATCGAAGGTTATGATATTTCTAACATACAGGGATCGATGGCAGTTGGCAGTATGGTAGTAATGGAAGAGGGCAAACCAAAACCAGCTTGTTACCGTCGATTTAAGATCAAAACAATTGACAGAGCAAATGATTACGCGATGCTTCAGGAAGTATTACGACGTCGATTTCGCCATATCTGGGCAGACAAAAGCACGCGAAGTGCATGGGTACCAGTACCGGACCTAGTTTTAATTGATGGCGGTAAAGGACAATTGCATGCGGCGTTGTCCGTACTAGAAGAATCAGGTCTAAATGATTTACCTATCGCCAGTATTGCCAAGGAAAAAGAGGAAATTTTTACTACCGATCGATCCGAGCCGATCCGATTACCAGGCAATTCGGCAGGCCGGTTGATGTTACAGCATTTGCGGGATGAAGCCCACCGTTATGCGCTTGGATATCATCTAAACGTACGTCGGAAGTCGATTCTGACCTCAACTCTCGATACAGTACCGGGAATAGGACCCAAGCGAAAAAAGGCATTACTACGTAAATTCGGTTCAGTACAGGGTATTAAAACAGCTTCTATTGATACGATACAAGAAGTTAAAGGTATATCTCCGATGCTGGCTGCGAAGATTAAGGAGTATTTATAGCATGCAGGGGGAGAATGATGTCTCGACCGGGATGGAATAAGGAGTACTGGAAGAAAATCGATAAAGAAACCGAAAAAAAATTACGCACAACCTGCCCGAAGTGCGGTAGTGATAAAACATATTACAACAAGCAGTACAAAGTATGGCGTTGCGGGAAATGCGAACATTCCTGGGTAATTCAAGGTATGGATGATCGGTCTTCCTGGTGGAAGCGTATATTTAGACGTAAATAGACTGGCTTATTTTTCCATTGATCGGGGATTATCATCCAGAATGAATTTATTTATCGCCTCTGCAACGCCATGGTGATCGACATCTCCAGTAACATAGCCAGCGCCTGATTTCACCTCCGGGGAAGCATTTCCCATAGCAACTCCTAGACCGACAGAAGTAATTATCGGGATATCGTTTGGTCCATCGCCGATAGCCATTACCTGGTTGCAGGAAATACCTAGATGATGTGTGAGTGTTTTTAATGCGGTTTTTTTTGAGACACCGGGTGATAAAACGTTATAAAAATCGATATCTGGGTATGCAGGGGTTTTTGTCAAAGATAGTTGCAACACATGGGCGAATTCTTCACGGAACCGAGCGACACCGGATTTTTCTTCCTTGCTACGGACAACTATCGTTCCTTTAATAAAAACCTCGGTATCCGGTAGATGGCTGAAATCGATCAAAGTCGGTTCAACTTTAAAATACTCCCGTCGTATTTGAGTTACCCATGACTCCTGCTCAGCGAAATATCCCGTAGCTGTGAACAGATCCATGATAATACCATAGCGGTGCGTTGAGGTAACGGCGTCGGGGATAATTTTATTGTCAATTGGATTAACATAAATTTGCTCCTGAGTAATAGGATTAAATACTAGAGCGCCGTCAAAAAAAATGTGATATCCGTCCAGTTTAAGTTGATCAAGTATGCTCCGGGCAGCGGGAGTAGCCCTTCCAGTGCATAAACAGACCGGGATATTACGTCGTTTTAATTCGGAGAGGGCAGCTTTATTTTCAATGGAAATACTATCGGCCTGGATCAATAAAGTACCATCGATATCGATTACGACTAATTTAAACTTACTCAAATTAATTCAAACCGTCCGTGCTTTTTGTCACTTTCAGCCATACTTTAGTGTTATACTTGGTTATTATGGTAGCTTTATCGAAAAATGACATTCGGCAATTAATACGGGGGAGTCCGCCTTTGATCGAAGGATTCCTTGATCTGGATTTACAATTACAACCCAACGGATTCGACACAACCATCGGCGAAATTTCCAACCTGGATACAATGGGGTATATCACTGTTGAGAATACCGGTAGAAGGTTATCCTCACTTTCCAAATTAGAGTTCGACCAGTCGGGATTGGTTACACTACGACCCGGTCCATATCTCATAACCTTGAACGAAATCGTTAATCTGCCGACTAATGTTATGGCATTGGCCAGACCGCGGTCAAGTCTGGTGCGGTGTGGCATCACAATAGAAACGGCAGTATGGGATGCTGGTTATTCTGGGCGGTCACAGGCATTAATGATTATTCATAATACTGCAGGTTTCCGTTTAGAAAAAAACGCCCGGGTACTACAGTTAGTTTTCTTCCAATTAACCGGGTATACAGAAGGATATCAAGGAAGATATCAAAAGGAAAATATCTAACTGATTTTTATACAGTATGAATACAGTTGGTGATAAAAACCTCCTAGAATACTTGTTGATGAAAAAGTTAGGTTTGGTTATCTGGTATCGAGCTGAACAGAATCTGAGGAAGCTATCCTTAAAATCTGCTTTTTATTACTAATTCGAACCTTTTGCATCGATACTTTGTGTTATAATTTTTATACTTCTGCCCCCCCCTTGTTTTGGAAAATTACCCAGTTATTTAAAACAGAAAAAGGAGACCAATCCATTGTCTGCGACCGAAAAGTATTTATTGTGGTTCGAAGAAGTGCACAAAGAAGACGTCGGGTTAGTGGGTGGCAAAGGCGCCAACCTGGGCGAGATGATTAATGCCCACATTCCTGTACCACCCGGGTTTATCGTGACATCAACAGCCTACTATGAATTTATAAAAAAGGCTGGTATTTCGGAAAAGATAAGAGAGCTACTCCAAGGCATCGATGTCGATGATAGTAAACAACTGCAACGAGTCGCAGAAAGAATCCAGCAAGTAATGTTTACGGCAATATTGCCACGAGAGCTTCAGGATGCTATCAAGCAGGCATATGTGACCATGGGCAAAGGGCTGGTGGCTGTACGATCTTCAGCGACTGCGGAGGACCTGCCCGAGGCTTCATTTGCCGGACAGCAATCGACCTTTCTTAACGTGAACGGAGAGGAAGCCGTGATCAGAGCGGTACAAAAATGCTGGGCTTCTCTCTTCAGCGCCCGAGCAATTTTCTACCGTGTGGAAAACCGTTTTGATCACCTTAAAGTGGGCATAGCAGTACCGGTGCAGCGCATGGTAGAGTCGGATGCCTCCGGGGTGATGTTTACCGCAGAGCCGATTAACAATGACCGCAATCGGATCGTAATTGAAGCGATTGAGGGGCTGGGTGAAGCTGTCGTCTCTGGTGATGTAACTCCGGACCATTATGTACTGAATAAAGAACCACTTCTTATCCTTAATAAAGAAATTAAGAAGCAAGAATGGAAGCTGGTTAAAAACAACAACGGTGACGAAGAAAACGTCAACATCAGAGTGCCCTTGTCATCTCGAGAACAGTCACGGCAAAAAATTACAGATGCGGATATTTTACTTCTAGCTGAGATTGGTAAAAGACTTGAAGATCATTACAACTATCCTCAAGACGTAGAATGGGCGCGCGAAAATGGGAGAATATATATCGTTCAAACACGCCCGATCACTACCTTAAAAGAGGTTAAAGTAGCAGATACAATTGAGGTAGATGCTCCGGTGCTGCTGTCAGGTTCGCCGGCCAGTCCTGGCATCGCATCCGGTTCAGTACGGATTGTGCGTGACCCTTCACAGATTGACAAGGTAACCAAAGGAGATATACTGGTCGCCGAGATGACAACGCCAGACTTTGTTCCGGCGATGAAACGGGCGGTTGCGATAATAACCGACAGGGGAGGTAGAACGGCACATGCTGCTATCGTAAGCCGGGAATTAGGTATTCCCTGCATTGTAGGAACCGGAGAGGCAACTACTATTTTGAAAGACGGGCAGATTATCAGTGTCGATGGTTCAAAAGGAAAGGTATATTCCGGTAGAGTCCAGGTACAAGAAGCAGTATTTAAAGCGCGTAATCGAGGTGAAGTCAAGACCCGAACCAAGCTACTGGTTAATCTTGCACAACCCGACCTTGCGGAAAGAGTTGCCCAGCGCGACGTCGATGGTATCGGGTTACTCAGAGCAGAATTCATGGTGGCGGAGATCGGGGAGCATCCCAGTTACATGATTACCGAAGGGCGAGGCCAGGAATTTGTTGATAAACTAGCAAAGGGTTTGATTCAATTTGCTAAATCTTTTTATCCCCGACAGGTTGTATACCGGACAAACGATTTTAAAACCAACGAATACCGCGCATTAAAAGGCGGCGATCGTTACGAAGCCATCGAAGAGAACCCAATGCTGGGATATCGCGGTGCTTCACGTTATATCGCTGATGTCGAGACTTTCAAGCTGGAAATCAAAGCTATAAAGAAAGTCAGAGAAGAATATGATAATTTATGGGGAATGATACCCTTCGTTCGTACACCCGATGGCCTTGGTCGGACAATCAGGATAATGGAAGAGGAGGGGTTGGGACGATCCGATATTTTCAAGTTATGGATGATGGTGGAGGTCCCATCTAATGTGATCCTGCTAGAGAAGTTTATCGATGTAGGAATTGACGGCATCTCAATCGGTTCGAACGATCTAACGCAACTTATCCTGGGCGTAGACCGTGACAATGCAAAACTTTCCAACATTTTCGATGAACGTAACGAAGCGGTAATATGGGCTCTGGAACGAACGATCAAAATAGCCCGCAATAAAGGAATTACCACTTCCATATGCGGGCAAGCACCGTCAGTTTATCCAGAGATTACGCAAAAGCTAGTCGAATGGGGTATTACTTCAATATCAGTAAGCCCGGACATGATCGACCGGACGAGGGATATCATAGCAGAGGTTGAAGAACGGTTAGGAATCAAACAACAATAACTGATTTACATATACGTGAACAAGCTGAGGAGAGAGAAGAGTCCCTCTCTCCTCAGGCTGCAAAAAGTCGTAAAAGCATCGGACGGTCCGTTCCGGAAGTAGACTGTCCGATTCGGACTGTCTACCAGCGTGATCGCGACCGGATACTGCATTGTAATGCTTTCCGTAGGCTAAAGCATAAAACCCAGGTTTTTATTGCACCTCAGGGTGATCATTATGTCACTCGTCTTACTCATACCCTGGAGGTAGCACAGATTGCCCGTACCATGTCCCGGGCGTTGAACTTGAATGAAGATTTGACCGAAGCAATCGCATTGGGACACGATCTGGGTCATACACCTTTTGGTCATGTTGGAGAAGAAGTACTAGATGAAATATATGACCAGGGATTCCGTCATAATGAGCAAAGCCTGCGGGTTGTCGATATTTTAGAAAATAATGGCCGGGGATTGAATCTTACCCATGAAGTCAGAGACGGAATACTCAACCATTCTAAGTCAACGAACGGGATGTTGGATAACTGGGGTAAGATAGAGACAATCGAAGGTGAAATAGTCCGCATCGCCGATGCGGTAGCTTACATTAATCATGATCTCGACGACGCCGTACGTGCGGGAGTAATATCAACACAAGAATTACCGGCAACTACTATCAAGCTTCTCGGTAACTCCAGATCCGAAAGAATAAATAAAATGGTTAGCGATATTATCGTATCTTCTTGGTCGGTACGTTTGCCGGGTCGGTTAGCATATCCTTCGATAAAAATGAGTGCAGAGATCACGGCGGCGACTGAAGAATTACGTCAATTCCTATTCGACCGGGTATATAATGCCAAGGAAGTGCGCCGCAAGGCACCACAAGCTAGAGCAATCCTGATACGCCTCTATCGGTATTTTGAATTGTACCCGGAAAAGCTTCCGGTGGCATTGCAGAAAGGTCGAACTGATATCACCAGACAATTAGTGGATCACATTGCCGGAATGACTGATCGCTACGCATCAAATCAGGCTGGGAAGATACTGCAAAGAAAGGCATCCGGATAACAATTGCCTTAAATACGGCGGTTTTTCCATTTGCCAGAACGAAAATAGATGGCGTAAATAATTGCTCTTGAGAAGACTCCGGCCACTATTCCCCACCATACACCAGCCACACCGAGGTCAGTAAAACGGGATAGTAAAAAGGCAACCGGTACCTGAATCGCCCACATGCCCAGCAAGGTAAAAACCATTACAGGTAATGTATCACCGACACCATTCAGAACCTGTGATAACACCATATTCAGCCCGAATACAAGATAACCGGCAGCTTGAATTCGAATATAGATAGCAGTTTGTCCGATTAAATTGTTACTGGAAGTGAAAACTGCTGCAATAGGTTCTGCCCAAATTAGAAGAATTACGGAAATGCCGGCAAGTATCAGTGATGATATGAACGAGGCGGTCCACCCTGTTTTTACTGCTCGCTCCGGCTGATTAGATCCCAGGGCTTGACCGGCCAGAATACCCGCTGCCTGGCCGAAAGCCATAATTGGTGTATTGACAACCTGGTCTACCCGTTGGCCAACGGTATGAGCAGCGACTGCTAAAGTACCAAAGGGAACAACGAACCACATGAGAATCAATTGACCGAAAGTGCGTTCCATTGCTGTTATCGAAGCGGGAATACCGACCTTCACCATGCGCCAGATCATTACAGGGTCGAGATTGAAATTTTTAAAATCCAATCGAAGACGGGTGTACCCTGAAAAAAGAAACCACATACCGATACCGGCACCGAGCGCTTGCGAAAATACGTTGGTTAGAGCGGCACCGCTTACTCCCATGCGAGGAAAGATCCACCATCCAAAAACTAAAAAGGGGCATAATACAACGTGAAATAAACGAAAGAAGATAGCAATTCGCATTGGTCGTAAGGCATCTCCCGACGCTTGCATTCCGGCTTCAGTCATCATGCGGAAGGTCATGGTTACCATACCGATAAAGTTGATCCGCAGATAAGCGGCGCCTTCGGTAACAACTTCCGGGGAGACTCCCAGAAGAACGACGATGTGTTCAGCAAAGAAGATACCAATGGCAGCCATGAGCAGGGAAAAAGCGATACTTACAACCAGGGCTTGTTTGGCAACATGGTTAGCCTTTTCGATATCACCAGCACCAGTGAACCGGGATATCATGGCTCTCATCCCGGTAAAAAGCCCCATAGATATCGAATTGACAAGCTGGACAACCATTCCGGAGAGACCGACGCCAGCAACGGATGCTTCACCAAGACGGCCAACCCAGATCATATCGATAGTTGGCCCCATCATATTAAGGGTACCGCCAACAACCATCGGCCATGACAACGCCCAGAAGTTACCGACGATGCTACCCCGGGTCCAATCTTGCTCGACTGATTGTCGATGATGATAGGTCTTATGATTTTGCATTATTAACGGCTGTGAGAAATCAAGTTCGCGGCGGTACGGGAGTCTGCCCAGTTATCGATGCTGCTGGAGGTGGTGGAATACCCTGCTTGGTTTGAAACGGTTTACATATTATTTCTGTGATATGAAAACCACTCATAGCAGTGGTGGGAGCAGCGATGGCGACAACAGCGGTATCAGCGCCTCGTCCGGTACCGCTTACGACAACAACTGTTTCTCCAGCAGATACCAGCCCACCGTTGGCGCACATGAATAGAATTTCAACGCAGACTTTCATGCCCTGGCAAAAAGTACGTAGTAGATTCGCCATGAGTCGCGGTTCATTTGTACCGAAAAAGCCATCGGTATGGAAGAGCATGGTTCCAAAGTACACCTTATGGCCCTGGCGTTCCAGATCAATGATCAGTTCTGGAGCAAACCGTTGGTGTCCTTCTGGCCCGAAACCATACTGATGGGGGACAACGACCATCTCAATTCCAGAGCCTACCAGTTTGGTAGCCATTATTTTTGCGGTATCACCACGAGTAGAGGCTATGACAATCTTATGCAAGCCTCGATTTTTAGCTCGCTCAATAGCGAGGGAAAGGGTAGTCTCGGTATTACCTGGACCGGGTTCTTCGAAGTAAACTATTTTTTCTTCCATGTATAATCCTCCTCCCCTGAAACCTTCTAACCGGTTTGTGCAAGTAAAAGTAAGTATAAGAGCAATGCGCACTGGTTGTCACCTTTTGAGGCTATGATTCACCGTCTGATATAATTGCTTATAGAGGTGTCCAAAAACGGGAGGACTTAATGGCTGATATAAAAAGTGCCCGCGAAATAGCGATGGAAAAAGTGGAGAAACTGGGTGAAGCGACCCAAGATGAACGTCTTAGCTGGAAATATCGCCCGGAAGGAGAATCACTAGCCGCCCGGTACCTGAAGGACGATGATAATTTGATCGCCGGAATCGCAAAATATGATGACAAAGTAAGGCGATATGTAACAACTGGCGCTGCTGAAGTATTAGCAAGCACAATTGCTTTGCCGAAGAATGATTTTATTAAGAACCTGAACCGTAAGGCGATGGAGGGATTAAGGTTGCTAAAGGACGACAAAACACAGCTTGAAAATATTTACAGCAAGATAAGGCAACTTTTCACCCACTATAGCGATCAGGGAGAGAAACAAAAAAAACAAGCCACCCAATCATTAAAGATCGACTTTGAAGCTAAAATTCGTCCGGAGATCGAGAAGCAACTCGGTGGCCTATCGTCAGCTAAGATTGATGTCGAGAAGTTACCTCAATTCCAACAGGAGTTGCGGAGGATAATCAACCAGCTTGATTCGCAATATCTAGTTTTGCTTAAAGACTATAAGGATGCGCTGGTTCGATTGAAATAAATAAGGGTATTCCAAGTTAATGCACAGGCATGTTATTAAGACAAGTATGTGATGGTATTGAGATGGAACTAGATGACGATAGAATACGATACGCGGTATTAAGCACTGAAATATTAAGAGCTCCTAAACAGACCTTGTACACTTTTGGGACGACGACGATTACTTATTACCTATTGACGCAACCGGTGTATTCCGATCTGAATTCACAGACGAACGAAACTGTGGTTCGAGAGGGCAAAGTAATAGCAGAACGACCTCGGATCGTAACGCCGTATTACCTGTCCCATCTGGAAGGGTTCGGTGCTGAAGCACGAAAGTATTTTGAATCATTAGCGGTTGAATTTGGTACTAGCGTTGCCGGAATTTATTACACTTACAAGAATGAACCTCATGAAATGAATATCGTTTCCGAAAACATGAGGTCGGTAATCGAAAAGATAAATGCTAAAATCGATGAAAAGGGAGATAATTTATCAGCAATTATCCGGGGAGAAGATACTCTCTGGGATGTGTCGCTGCTCAAGTTTATTTTTAATCTTACCCGGCGTTCATTAGGTGATAATGTAAGCGAGATGGGACGGCGGGGGTTACTGAATATGGATTCCAGCGGACTACCACTCGATGCCAGAATGAAGATCGAGGATATGTTCCGACAGGTAACTCGGGGTGAATGCGAACCGAGAGAGTTGAAAGATGAACTTGACCGATGGCAAGTTTTTAACGAGTATCAAGATCGATTTTTGGCTCTTTTCGGAAAGACAGGGTAAGAGAAATAGCGATTGGCGTCACTTTAATCGAGGCGAAAGACTTGTCAGAGGCATAATTTTTTGCCTGGATAAAACACTTTAGACTGATCGTGAATACTTGATCGAACGAGGTAGTTTCCAGGGTTAAACGCATAAGGAGTCCAGCTTAGTGGTTTAGAAAATCCGGTATCAAGGTAGCAGACCACTTATCCCAGACGTTCCACCGGGAGTTCCTGCACCGACATCCAACGAACATATTGAGAATAATCTACCATATCTGCTAACATCACATATGAAAGAAGGAGCACAAGATACCTACGGTCAGTACCTGGAGAAACAAATAGCCGAAGTTCTACGGATGTATGAAAATGAGGGACTTAATACCAACCAAGCTTTCAATACCATTGGCAATATGGAATCGATCACTTTACCGAATCCTCCTTGTTTGCGTATGATTGATAGTCGAGTCAAGGATAATAAATTACACTTCAGCGTCTATTTCCGATCCTGGGACCTCTGGGCTGGTTACCCATCCAATTTCGCGACTTTTCAACGGCTCAAGGAGCTTATATCCGGATAAATCGGAGTGGAGGATGGTGAACTCCTGGTAAAGAGCAAAGGCTTCCATTTATACGATTATTCCTGGGAGTTAGCCTGCGCTGTTCTACGCGAAGGTTGATTCACCGGATAGATGTATTGTCTTATCATAGTCATATTTATCTTAGTCGGTTTTCTTTTCGGTAATAATACTTTTCTGATTGATAGACAGCTTAAACCGATTGTAGAACCCCACCTTTTTGATTTCGTTAGATGGCAGATGTCATCAATAAAAAATGAGATGACTAATAAATCCTTTTACGAAGACGATAGTTCCGTAGTAATAGAATATTTTGAGTTGTTCGATCAATTACGTATACTAGAATATCAATTAGAATTGGCAGATGAACAAGAGACCAGGAATATCAAATCTAGAATAGAACTATTATTCAATAGGCAAAAGTCTATCGAAAAGGCAATCGAAAATATCCTGGAAACACAGATAAAGGACGTCCTTATCAGTCAGGGAATATACACTCCACTCCCTGCGTTAAAAAAATTTTTCCCTCCCCTGAATTTTATTTTAGCCCAACCACCGAATATCCTGGTTGTTTCTCCCCGGCATAAGATCGAATCGATAAATGAGATCATGATCCGACCAGACATTACTCTGGAAAATATCGAAGAGATCGAAACCCGAATCGAAAAGCACAATAAATCAGCGTTAATTATTGCTATTGGAGGCCTTGGGATTAGTTACCCCACCTTCGTTTCAAATAATATGGGGCTACAAGATGTGATCAATACTGCAACAGAGGAATGGTTACATCAATATCTTGCTTTCAAGCCTTTAGGATTCCGGTATGTACTGGATTTACTTGGTGTGGCGCCGAATTATGATATAGCCGTAATGAATGAGACACTTGCCGGTATTGTCAGCAAAGAAATAGGTGAGCTGGTTATTAATAAATATTACCGCTTACTGTTACCACAAGAGGCACTGCTACCTGAACGAGGTACGAACACAACAGATGGCGGTATTATTTTCGATTTTAATGCTGAATTACGGGAGATTCGAAAGCGGGTCGATCTCCTTTTATCTTCCGGACAAATAGAAGCAGCAGAAGAATATATGAAAGAGAGACGGAACTTCCTGGCTGCAAACGGATATCATATTCGAAAATTGAATCAGGCTTATTTCGCGTTCTATGGGACTTATGGGGATAGTCCAACTTCGATCGATCCGATAGGTGAGGATATGCGTCTTTTAAGAAGTAAGATTGATTCGCTTAAGGAATTCGTTGATAATATAGCGGCTATGACTAGCCGGCAGCAATTAAGTGAAGCTAGAAGCAGATAGAAGGGAAACCATTATGCTGAAATATGCTGTTACCAAAACCATTTCAGGCTATGTTGCGGTTCTATGTTCGGAGAATGGTTTGGTTGCGACAACCTTACCTCAAAAAACAGAGCAACACGCTTTGATGGCTCTTGGAAGGGATATAAGTGGGGCAATTACAAACACTGCTGGGCTGGAGAGTTTCATCGAAAGAATACAGGATTATTTTAACAGGAAAAGGGTAGATTTTAATGATGTTACAGACCCCGACGGTACACCATTTCAACGTAAAGTATGGGAAATTACCAAACGAATCCTTTATGGAGAAACAAATAGTTATCTCTGGATTGCCCGGCAAATGGGACGACCGAGGGCTGCCCGGGCAGTAGGACAAGCTCTAGGAGCTAATCCTTTACCGATTGTTGTTCCCTGTCATCGGGTACTAACTAATACAGGCGGATTAGGTGGTTTTGGCGGTGGCCTTGACATGAAGCGTCGACTGTTAACGATGGAAAGAAAAAATATGGAGTCGACAAGATTACCTTTCAATACGATCAAGCAAAGTGGCAAGACTGTTCTATTAAAACCGTAATGAGATGATCGGAGCAACGGTCTATCAGGAACCTATCGATTGAGATAATTTTATTTACATGAGGGCGGAGGAATGAAAAAAGAAAGAGAGCCGCTAACCACCCTCACCCCAGATGATATCATGCCTGCTAATGAGGTTATCAAAGATCATATACGGCGAGTTATGATCGATTCTAATGTGCGAATAGCTTATATGGATAGAGACCTAAGATATCTCTGGGCAAGTCCTTCTTATGCAACCGGGTTTAACCGTACACTAAAACAGATAATCGGTCGGAGTCATCTCGATATATATCCTGACCATGAACATTACAATTTGTTGCAGGAAGCTATTAATACTGGTCAGAAGCTTACCTTGAGAGATATATCATTCGGACCATCAGATAAACAGTCTGAGAGTATCAGATATTGGGATCTCACGGCGATACCGGTTACAGATGAATTTAACGATATTCTCGGTGTTGGCCTGGTGATATTGGAAACCACTGAACGTAAAAACAACGAGAGAAAACTAGAGCGAGCAGCAGCCGAATGGCAACAGACTTTTGATAGTGTACCGGACCTGATTTTTATTCTTGATACAGATTTCCGTATCATTAGAGCTAATCTCCCTTTCGCAAGGGCTTTAAATTGCAAACCTGAAGATATGATCGGAAAAACCTGTTATGAATTAGTCCATGATACTAAAGACCCATGGCCACATTGTCCGTTATTAAGATCTTCGGACAGTATTGCAACCGAAACCATAGAAGCGTTTGAACCGAAGATTGGTTTGTATGTGGAGGTTAATATTTCTCCGGTATTCAACGAACATGGAAAGTTAACAGGCCATGTGCATATTGCCCGGGATATAACCCGCCGGAAGAAAATAGAGAAGTCCCTGTATGAGAGTGAATCCCGCTACAGGATCGTTAGTGAGAACATAGAAGGTGGGGTTATCATCTATGAAAATAATCAGGGAGTATACGCTAATACTCATGCAAGTGAGATTCTGGGATACTCTCATCAGGAAATACTGAATAAACAACCGATAGATTATGTGGCACCGGACCAGCAGCATAAGTTCTTGAAACTGGTGGAGCGAAAAACAGCTTCGGGTACCAAACCCGCTAGATTTAATAGCTGGCTAATACGGAAAAACGGTGAAAAACGTTATGTCCATATTAATTATTGTCCGGTGATTGAAAAGAACCGACCACCGCGCTATTTCGTTATCTTCTATGATGTCACACGCCTTAAATTATCTGATATAAGGCTCAAGGCAGCGTATCAAAAAGAAGTGCTGCTGCACCAGGAATTAGAGAGAGAAATAAAAAAAAGGACAGGTTTTGCTCATGCCCTAGTCCATGAATTGAAAACCCCCTTAACTCCAATCATGACATCCAGTGAAATCCTGACACGTGAGCTTCCTACAGATAGTGTATTGTCAAGGCTAGCGCGAAACGTTCATTGGGGTGCGATTGATCTGTACCGTCGCACCAATGAACTTCTGCAACTGGCCACGATAGAAGTCGGGACCTTCCAAGTAACCCCGGTATTAATAGACATTCTTAAGACGATACAGGACGTGGTTGGTTTTATGGAACCTTTAGCACATTTAAAAAAGCAAATTTTAATAAGCAGGATCCCCGAATCACTCCCGAATATTCAAGTGGATGACGGAAGGTTGCGGCAGGTCTTAATGAACCTGATCGGAAACGCACTCAAATACTCCCCTGCCAATTCTGAAATTACAGTCACAACCAGTCAGAAAAAGGACAGGATTGTCATTGAGGTACGAGACAACGGCCCGGGGATTAGCAAGGAGTCGAAGAAACACCTGTTCGATCCATATTTCCGTATCGAGAGCAACCCAGAAGACGTTGGTGGGTTAGGACTAGGTCTATTCATATCAAAAAAAATAATCGAACTTCACGGTGGCGAGATAACAGTCAAGACAAGTCCGGGAAAGGGCAGTGCGTTCAGTTTTTACCTACCGTTCCAGCGGGAAAATGGAGGTAATCCGTATGAAAATTCTCGTAATTGAAGATGCTCCGAGTATTGTCGAGACTATTTCGCTGGCGGTTGAAATGAGGTGGCCAAGCACCAAGTTAATAAGTACCCAAAACGGTCTTCAGGGTATTGAGATGATCAGTCAAGAATCACCGGATTTTGTTATCCTCGACCTGGGTCTTCCGGACATAAGTGGTTTTGAAGTGTTGAAACGCATCCGACGCTTCTCAGACATTCCCATTATTATCCTGACCGTCCGTTCTGATGAGTCGGATATTGTCAAGGGGTTGGAATGGGGTGCTGACGATTATATGGTAAAGCCGTTTAAACAACTGGAACTAATGGCTCGAATCAGTGGAATTCTAAGACGACGCACACCGAAAATCGAGGAAACTCTCATGTACGGTAAGCTGCGTTTCGAACCATTATCGATGCGGTTATCGCTTGATACAAAAGCAGTCAAGATTTCTCGGACAGAGGGCATAATCATTGGTTGCCTTTTGCGTAATGCCGGGAACGTGGTAAGTTACAAGACGATAGCTGAGGCGATGTGGGGGGTTGATTTTTATGAAGCTAGTGAAAGTATCAAAGTACACATACGCCATATTCGTCAGAAAGTTGAACAAAATCCCGATCAACCAAAGCTAATCTTAAATAAACCTGGCATCGGCTACTATCTTGCAAAAACGACTTAATGGAGCTGTATCCAGTACACTTTCCTTCTTAGACTTTCCTTAATGCGGTAACGGCAACTATATCCATTCATCTTCTGGATACCCAAAAATAATTAAGTAGAAAGAAGCCGTTGGTATCAGAAAAATTCAGTCCCGTTGTTTCGTCGTGAAGAACGAGAGACGATGGTTTCCGATACAATCTTCATTCTGAGGCCGAGAAAATCGACTTCAAACTTCTCGATTAAACCTGCTCCGGCGAAGCTGAAAAAACGGTTGTCGCCGATGATGATGTGGTCGAGCACCTTAATCTGGATGATACGTCCGGCGTAGACGAGATCACGAGTAATTTCTTTATCATCTTCGCTGGGATCGGGATTGCCGGAAGGATGATTGTGGACGAAAATCAACCCGGTAGCAGAATGTTTCAGCGCGTACGCAACTACTTCGCGGATCCAGACTACACTTCGGTCCACGGTTCCCCGGAAAAGATCTTCGCTAGCAATAACCTGGTTGCGGCTGTTTAGAAATATTACTTTAAAAACCTCGATATTAAGGTCGCGCATTGAATGGTAAAGATATTCGAAGATAGCTTGCGCTGATTCGATTACAGGTTTTTCCGCAAGTTTTTCTTTAAGAAATTGACGGGCGACTTCTTGAATTACACGGATACCAATTGAGTTTACCGGACCGATGCCCTTGATTTTGCATAATTCTTCAACCGGTGCTTCCAAAACTCCCCGGAGTGAACCAAAGTGTTGGAGAGCCTGTTTTGCCGGGATTTTCATGTCACGCCAGGGAGTGCTTATAGTCAATAAAAGTTCGATAATTTCATAGTCTTGAAATCCAACCAGACCGGATTTGCAGAATCTTTCGCGTAACCTCTGGCGATGGCCTTCTTTTCCCGAAGGGTCGGAGGAATGGCCCATTGTCATCATGATAGACCAATAATAACACCGCGGGCAGTAGAATATCTACTCTTCAGGCGATAACCAGCATAACCGCTAAGGTAGAGTCTCAACTTTGATACTATCTTCACCAACGAGAGTTATCAGCTTTTGTCTGAGTTCAGAGCAGAAAGCGGTTTTTATGTTAGGCAAACTGGCATAAGTGACACTACCGTTACTTCCCAAACACAAACTCACTTCGTCATGGCCATGATATTCTTTAAAAGTACCGACTACCCGGTGGAGGAGTCCGATATCGACATCTTTATTTCCAGTATCACCGAGGATGATAATAATTCGGTGCTTGAGTCCATTCGGAGCAAGTACGGAAATCTCTCTCTTTACCTCATTTAAGTCAAGGGTTGGCGGTTGATCTGGTCGGTTGGAAGAACCGGAAACGATATGAAGGTCCGGTTTTTTATCTTCAGTAACTGATTCGTTGTGAGGTTGATGACGTCGGACACGGTCACAGTTCAGTTGCAGTTTCTCATCACGCACCCGGACTTTACCCTCGACGACAACGGTATTGCCTTCCTGCCAGATGTCACGATCTTCCTCATATATTCTAGGCCAGACCATAGTCTCGATGCTCCCACTGATATCCTCAATCGTAGCTTTGATAAATGCTTTCCGTTCCCGGGTAAACAACTGGGTAACGGCGCTGATTTCTCCAAGTACCGCTACACTCTGCCCGTCCATGTCCGCATCGATTTCACTCGGCCAGATCATTCCCGGTTCTTTTTTGGTACTGAAGTAGAAACGAGATAACGAAACGCCGAGCAATTCTTTTTCCCATCTTGATTTCTCTTTGATATCGGTTTCCGGTCCGGACAATTCGATCTCAGGTAATGGAGTAGATACAGATTGTCCAAACAGGTCGAACATTGTTGCTTGCCCCGATACTTTCAGGCGTTGCTCTGTCTGCGAGAGTGATAATAGATCAGGAATTTTGTTTAGTATTGCGCCACGATCACCGAATTCATCGAGTGCGCCAGCTCTGATCAGGCTTTCAAGTACGCGTCGGTTCATTGCCCTGAGATCAGCGCGTCGCGCCAGATCATCCAAGGATTTGAAAAAACCATTCCGCTTTCTCTCGTTTACCACCCCCTCGATGGCACCGACCCCGACGTTTTTGATGGCGGCTAGACCAAAACGGATCGCTGGTTTATGATCGAATATCTCGATATTAAAGCTAACTTCGCTGCTATTAACAGCCGGTGGTAATATCAAGATATTAAGTCGACGACATTCCGCTACGGCACTGGCCACCTTTTCGGAATTGCCAATATGGGATCGAAGCAGTGCGGTCATATATTCAACGGCGAAATTAGCTTTCAGATAAGCTGTCTGGTAAGCGATCAGGGCATAACTGAAAGCATGTGCTTTGTTAAAAGCATAACCAGCAAAGGGTTCAATCAAGGCAAATATCTGTTCCGCAATTTCCGCAGTAAAACCGTTCTTCTGGGCACCTTCGATAAAACTGGCTTTCTGTTTTTGCATTACTTCGATGATTTTCTTTCCCATCGCCTTACGGAAAATGTCAGCTTGACCCAGACTATAGCCGGCTAATGCTTGAACAATAAAGAGTACCTGTTCCTGGTAAACAATCACACCATATGTCTCTCTCAAGATATCTTCCAAAGCCGGATGAATATATCTGATCGGTTCTATTCCCTGTTTAGCCCTTATATAAGTCGGTATATGTTCCATCGGTCCGGGACGGTATAAAGCTACCATGGCGGCGATCTCTTCAAATGTATGCGGTTTTAATTCCTTGATATAACGTCTCATGCCGGCACTTTCCAGCTGAAATACCCCGGCAGTCTCACCGAAAGAAAGTAGTTCGAAGGTTTTAACGTCATCCATCGGTAGCGAGAAAAGGTCTAATTCCAGACCGCGCTTCTGTTTAATCAACTCGGCAGCTTTGCGCAAGATTGTAAGGTTCGCCAGTCCCAGGAAATCCATTTTGAGAAGGCCGGTCTGGGCAATGTCTTCCATGACGAATTGTGTCATTACTGCGGATTCATTCGTTGCTTTGGCGGCATGTTGAAGGGGCACGTACCTGGTGAGCGAGTCTTTGGCGATAACCACGCCGGCAGCGTGGGTACTGGCATGGCGAACGATACCTTCTACTTTGCGAGCGGTATCAATCAACCTGCGGATTATCTCATCCTGTTGATAAATATTACCCAGTTCCGGACTTTCTTCCATGGCTCGCTTAAGAGTCATATTTGGTGCGAAAGGTACTAATTTTGCAATACGGTCAACATCGCTATAGGACATTCCCAGAGCACGCCCGATATCTCTGATTGCGGCTCGTGCACCCAGAGTCCCGAAAGTAATAATCTGAGCAACATGATCCTGGCCGTATTTTCGGGTCACATAAGCTATCACCTCATCGCGGCGCTCGTCCTCAAAATCGAGGTCGATATCGGGCATCTCTTTACGTTCGATATTAAGGAAGCGTTCAAAAACCAGGCGGTTTTTAATGGGATCGATTTCCGTAATACCGAGACAGCGTAGCATGATACTGGCGGCGGCACTGCCCCGGATCCCATAAGTAATACCACAGGATTTAACAAAAGAGATGATATCCCAAACGACCAGGAAATAGTTGGCAAACTGGGTATTTTTAACGACGTCCAACTCATAGGCTAAACGTTCCGTAATTTCGGCAGTGGGATCGGGATAAAATTTGGGGAGTCCGGCATAACAAAGGTCAGCCAGGTAATCGTCTGCAGTTTTCCCGGCGGGTCGTTCAATTTCAGGCAGGTGGAGACGTCCGAATTCGAGTTGTAAATTACAGGCAGCGGCAATCACCGCAGTATTTTCAATGGCTTCCGGAATATCACGATAAATTTCCACCATTTCTTCCGGACTTTTCAGGTCAAAATAATCCCCGGCCATCTTCAAACGTTTTTCGTCTTGCACCGTAGTATTGGTACCGATACATAACAGCAGATCATGACTCGGCGCATCTTCGCGGTTGATGTAGTGGGTATCGTTGGTGGCAACCAGAGGGATTTGCAACTCTTGACTGAGCTGGATCATTACTTGGTTAACTGATTCCAATTCGGCTATCGGGTGGCGTTGTATCTCAAGATAGAAGTCAGGGAAGGTATGCTTGTACCACAGTGCCGCCAGCCGGGCATCCTCGACACGGCCGGCCAAGATAAGACTCGGAATTTCGCCGGCAATACATGCGGATAAAGCGACCAGTCCCTCGTGGTACTGCTGAAGATTTTCCTTGCTAACGCGGGGTTTGTAATAAAAACCTTCCAGATGAGCTTTAGTGGTGAGTTGGATCAGATTACGGTACCCGGTAAGGTCTTTCGCCAACAGAATCAGGTGGAAATTATTGCGGTCATTATTTCCACCGTTGCGGCCGTTGTCCGTTACGTAGACTTCGCAGCCGATGATGGGTTTTATACCGGCGGCCCGGGCTTCTTTATAAAATTGGATAACTCCATACATGACCCCGTGATCGGTAATCGCCAGGCTATCCATACCAAGCTCTTTTGCCCGGGCTACCAACTGGGGAATTCGACACATGCCGTCAAGCAGGCTATACTCAGTATGAACATGGAGATGAGTGAACATAGCTACCTCGGGAGAGGAATATTTTCGTTATTATAACACAGCATAAGTCGTTTTCGTCACCTAAAAATATGCTTTTCCAGGAATACGTTACTGCAATCCGATGAAGATGAAAATTGTCAATCTAGTGCTTACTTCGCTGTTTATTCTGTGTCTGCCCTGGATACTGGTTACAGCGGCCCTGCGTATTCCGGCGAATTGCCCGGCAATGTATGAATATCTGTTCAACAAGTACGATGCAGGGATAACAACCGGCCTCGATAAGACAGCTTTAAAAGAAACAGCGCACGGTCTAGTGCGGTATTTCAACAACAGCGAAGAATACATCGATCTAGTCGTAATGAAAGACGGCAAGCCTTTTCAGCTTTTTAATGAGCGTGAAGTTATCCATCTTAAAGATGTGAAAGCTTTATTCCGCCTGGATCTTTATGTGTTGATCGGAACACTGGCATTTGCACTCGTTTACCTCTTCTGGAATGTGGCGCGTGGTGGGACCGGGTATCGTAGTATCGCGCGAGGGGCGTTAACCGGCAGTGTAATTACTCTGGGCCTCATGATCGTGCTAGGTGCGGGTTTGTTATTCAATTTCGATGGTTTACTCCTGAGGTTTCATTTGCTGAGTTTTACCAATGATTTCTGGTTGCTGGATCCGGCACACGATTACCTGATCATGCTAGTAACCGGTGGTTTTATGTACGACGCTTCATTTTTGGTTGCCGGTGCGGCGGCAGCCGGGGCGTTGGTTACCGGACTGACAGCATGGGTTTATCTGCGGCGCAGGTAACACGGTTAAATTTTTCCCCGATGTTGTCTTGACTTGCTTGCGGGCAACTGGTTAAACTAAAGACAGGAGAAAAAATATGCCGATCTACGAATACAGTTGTCACCAGTGTACCAGTAAATTCGAGGTAATGCGTCCGTTCAGCCAGTCCAGTGTACCGGCTCCCTGCCCCACCTGCAAGTCCAGTGCCGAACGGATTCCGTCCACCTTTGCTTGTTTCACTACCAGCGCCGGCGGCGCTGCCATGCCTGTCGCCGGGACTTCCTCCTGCTCTTGCGGTTCTTGCGGCGGCGGTAGTTGCGGGACCTGTCACGCCGGTTAGGTTTTGCGCCCGCTATTGAACGAAACAGCGGAGAACAGGACGGCTGCCCCTTTTCACGAAGTCAGTAAATCCAGCATTACGCAGTACTGAGGCAATACCGGTATATGCCCCGGGAGCCGCGACTCCGGCAGGGATCTCCACAGGATAAGCCTCGATAATCCGAGCACCTTTGGTGCGTGCCAGCCCGACCGCGCCACGGGTCAGTTGAGCCATCAACCCCCTCCCGCGAAAACGGGGATTTACATAATAGCAGACAAGCGACCAGATCGGCTCGTCTTCACCGCCGACCAACAGACCGGAGTCTGTCAAGCGCGGGTATTCAGATCGCGGACCAATGGCACACCAACCGGCGGGTTGACCGTCCAAATAAGCGATTACTCCGGGAGTCCGGTCAGCATCAACCAGTGCTTTCATGGCCTGTTTGTTGACAGCACCCCGTCCCTCTTCAAAGGCGGCGTCGTCGAGCCGCCACCACATGCACCAGCAACCGCCATCGCCGTTCCCGCCCAGCACCTTCCCCATATCGGGCCAGTTCTGTGGAGTCAAGGGACGGACAACGCAGACATGATCAACGCTATCCAAGAGATACATAGGCTCTTGTTACTCGCTCTCAAAGACTTACTTATGTTTTACCGTCGAAGCCCCCAGGATTTCCATTTTCCCGATGTTGGGATTACTGAGGAAAAAGAGCTGAGATGCCCCGTTCAGCGAAAAATCAAGATGCTTGCGAGTATCCACCGTCGTCTGGCTGGCTCCGCTCATGGTGATGGATGCGGTCTGATGCACAAAAAATTCCAGGTTCAGCCTGCTGGCACCGACAGCCAGTATCTGACAATCAGCGGCAGTACCGGCCAGGTCCAACTTGCTGGCTCCGGAGACATCAAATTTCACATTGGCGGCAGTCAATTTTCCGGATATCCGGCTATCGCCGGAGATGACTAATCTGGCGTCGCCGGCCTCGATCTGGTTTAAATCAAGATGACTGGCTCCGGAAACATCCAGTTCCAGCTTATCGGCGGACTGAAATCCTCTTATGGTCCCTTCACAGGCGCCGGACAGTGTCACGGCATAGATCACCGGCATGGCTATCTTTGCTTTCAAGATTTTACGCATCGTAGCGAAATCAGTGAAGGGATGGTTAGGTTGCAGTTTAATCACCAGTGTATCGCCGGCCCGGGATATTGATAAATAATCCAGTAGCTCTTTGCTGGAAGTGATCGAAATACCATAAGTGCCTGATTGAACGATTTCCACATTGAAGGCGTTCTGAATATCAAGCCTGGTAAACCCGTCATACTCATACGGCGTATTGACGAGGCGGCTGCCACAAGCCTGATTACCCAGAAGCAGGGCGACAAGGGCCAGCACCAGAAAGCATCGGATAATTACCATCTTCTTCATTACGTCGCTCCGGTTATCCAACAGGGTTAAGACCGAGTTGAGAACATTATGAATCTGCGTAGAGAAAAAAGCAATACAGACAGCCCGGCGGTGGTTATGGAGCCGCAGCCGGGGCTTTAAGATATTTTTTTAATACGTTCAGGTCACGCCATCCGTAAGCTACCTCGATCAGGTTAGCGCCGCCGATGTTGATCTCGCGCTGGGCGAACTGTTTGCCGCCGAGAGTCTCATAAAAAGAGCGGTACGTGTTTTTCTGCAGGACCCAGACAAGCATCGAATTATAGCCCTGTTTTTTAAAACGGAGGGCGACAGCAGAGATAAGTTGGCGTCCCAAACCGCGTCCCTGATGTGATTTCAAGAGATAGAGCGCGCCCAACTCACTGGAATATAGCTGGTTACCGCTCCTATCGGGCCCGCCGCCAGCGAGGCCAACGATTTCATTATTTTCTTCGGCGACGTAGTAGAACCAGCCGGGCCATAGCTTGGAAGCATCAGTCAGGCGGGCGTGCCAGGTGGCAAAACGCTGCTCGTAAGAAAGGGAATCAAGATATTCCTGAGGAACGATGCCAGCGTACGTCGATTTCCAACTTTCAACGTTTACCCTGGCCATTCCGGCGGCGTCCGTAGTCCTGGCTTCACGAATAGTCATAGCGAGATTCACCATAATATCATTTTGAACCTCCAGGTGACAACAACTCAAGGGTGGGGGCATGGTTCGACAGGCTCACCATGAGCGGGGGGAGATGACGGGCTCAGGATGAC
>JBBITI010000036.1:0-26453 GCA_037440885.1 Dehalococcoidales bacterium
GAACTCGCGACCTCCTCCTTGGCAAGGAGGCATTCTACCGCTGAACTACTTCCGCATTACGGTAAACACTACTATTTAACAGAGAAATGAGGCGCGCGTCAAGCGGAAGACATCTACCGGGAACACGCCTTATTGTGTGTAAAAAAGGGAAAAGTAGTTTATATTATGCCTTCCCCTGATAATCTACAAACAACCGTATATGGTACTGGCAATCGCCCGGTTGCGCGGGTCGAGGAAATGCGGACCGTTGCCCATTTTGTTCATGGCGTATGCCCAGCTTAGCTTGGCATCGAGGTCAATTACGACCATAGAACCACCCAACCCGCCCCAGGAGAAGGTACGCTGGTTCGGTCCGAGGCGTTTTTCGGAAGTATTCAACTCCATACCCAGCCCCCAGCACAGTTGAGTATTCAGGACCAGGTCAACTCCGTCAGTCTGCACTTCGAGGATTTTTTCGATCGTAGGCAAGCTCATCAACCGGACGCCGTCCAATTCTCCACCGCAGGCTAATGCTGCGCCGACACGGGCAATAGCCCGTGCATTGCCGTGTCCGTTGGCTGCCGGTATTTCTGCCCTGCGCCAGGCATCTTCGTTAACTACTGTTTGCGGCATAGCCTGATTCACTCTGACCCGACCGCTAATGGAATTCGAGTCGATGGCAACATAGCCCGGTTCGCCTGGTTTGAGTTCCGGGGGGGCAGCATGACAGCAACACGGTGATGGTGTTCGTCAGCTAAACCAATATGAAAATCAACATTTAGCGGCCGGGCTACTTCTTCGCTAAAGAAAGTGCCGATGGTTTTGCCGGTTACCCTCCGGATCACCTCTCCGAGAAGGTAGCCCATGGTCAAACCGTGGTAACCGCTGTATTTTCCTGGCTCCCACATTGGTTTCTGACCGGAGAGCATTTGAATAATATAATCCCAATTATACCAGTCCGCCGGGGTAGTTTTTGTTTCGAAACCGGCCAAACCGGCAGAGTGGCTGAGGAGATTACGAACCGGGATTTTCTCTTTACCATTCCGGCCAAATTCCGGCCAGTATCGAGCTACCGGGGTATCGAGATCGATCAACCCGCGGTCGACCAGCATCAGAGTACAGATCGAGGTCATTACCTTGGTCGTGGAAAAAACATTGACGATAGTGTCCTGTTCCCAAGAACGGGTGCGGGCGGGATCTGCCCAGCCACCCCATATATCGACAACTAACTTACCGTTTATTGTCAGGGCGAAGGATGCCCCGATTTCACGTCCCGCGCCGAAGTTGTCGGCGAAGGCCTTTTTAACCGAGGCAAATTGTTTCTCAGAGTATCCTTGAATATTATAACTTTCCACTGATTCATCCCTCCGTGCAAATGGCCGCTAATACACCCCCTGGCGGATATCGTGGCAATACCAGATTTTTATCTCAGTATATTACTACAAAATACGGACGAACGGGAAAATAATCACCGGTATACCGCGGATACAGATTGCAATATACGTCTCACCAGACACGGCAGACAACTGACCTTTCAGTACGATATAGCTCCTGTGTATAATAGCAGCCAGTATCATGATCTAATAAGAACATCCTGAAGGAGGGTCTCATTGGATAAAGCGATTGAACAACTCGCCCGGGAGCGGGAACAGCGGGTCTTTGACGCCGTGAATCTGAAGGAGCCGGACCGTGTTCCGATACTGGTGCCGATGAGTTATTTCCCGGCCAAATTTGCCGGCCTGACCATTGCCGACGCTTACTACAATCCCGACAAATGGAGAGCGGCCTATATCCGGGCAGTTCAATATATGGATCCGGACCGCACCAGTCTGACGGCAAATCAGGCCGGGCTGGTACTGGAAATCCTGCGCAGCAAGCAGATTCTCTGGCCGGGTCATGGTATTCCGGTCCATTCATCGCACCAGTTTGTCGAAGGCGAATACATGCGAGATGATGAATATGACCTGTTCCTGAAGAACAGCGCCGACTGGATTATCCGGCGCTACCTGCCGCGGGTCTGGGGAGTTCTCGAGCCATTCGAGATGCTGCCGCCGCTAGAGACCATGCTGCACGGTTTGCCCTTCCGCAACCTGGCCACACCGGAATTTGCGAAAATCTTCGCAGCCCTGGCTGAAGCGTCCAAAGTAGCCGTCGCTTGGCAGGAAGAGACAGTGAAACTGGCTCAGGAACTGGACGAGATCGGATATTCGCAGCGGGGCGAGGGGATGGGGGCAGGCTGCCCCTTTGATATGATTTCCGATTTCCTGCGCGGGATGAGAGGAACAATGCTCGACATGTATCGTAACCCCGACAAGCTGTTAGAAACAATCGAACTGCTTTCAAAAAGGCAGCTTGAACGTATCAAAGCGATGCCACCTGCGGAGCGTTTCACTCTATGTTTCACTGCCCTGCATCGCGGCGCTGACGGGTTCATGTCGCTCAAGCAGTTTGATACTTTTTACTGGCCATATTTACTAAAAAACATCAATGCCATGATTGAGAAAGGATATACGCCTAATATTTTCTTCGAAGGCGATTATACCTCCCGGTTGGAACGACTACTGGAAATGCCCAAAGGCAAGGTGGTAGCATCGATGGATTGTTCAGATATGAAACGGGTCAAAGAAGTCCTCGGCGGACACTGCTGTATTCTGGGGAATGTACCGCCGTCACTGCTGCAAACAGGTACACCGGAAGATGTGAAGAAGTGCTGCAAATGGTTGATCGACGTAGTTGGGAAGGGGGGCGGTTATATCATGGCACCAGCCACCGCGATTGACCAGGCAAAAACGGAGAATCTGAAAGCGATGGTTGATTTTACCAAAGAATATGGCCGGTACCGGTAAATAGTATTCCTTGTTTACTTCGGTCGCATACGGTCGCGAGATAAAAAGCGGGTTATCTGCTGCAAGCATCTACTATGATATATTATCTTTCGGACGAACCCGATAGTCTTAGTGATATTTCTTTGACTATCAAAAGGTAAAATGGTACATTAATGGTGAATGCCTATTCATATAATTAATTCAGGACATGCGTGCGAAAGAGAAGCATTTCCTGAAAAACAAGCGGTAATAGCAATCCTGTAATCGATGTTCACAACAGTCAGGCAAATCTAAAGGAGAAAAGGTTGGAAACTATTAAAGAAAAAGCCCTGGTACACGATGCAACTACCTGCACCGGGTGCATGCGTTGCATGACCACATGTTCTACCTACAATTCCGGGTCTACGAGCTTGACGAAATCGCGAATCCAAATTGTTAGGCATGAAGGTCATGCCCTGACCCGGATTGATGAAATCGACGAATTGATTTTTCAACCGATGATCTGTCAGCAGTGTGACAAACCACGCTGCCAGGAATTCTGTCCGGCCCACGCCATCGACCGTGATCCTGAGACTAACGCCATGGTCATAAATAATAACCGGTGTATTGGCTGCCGGATGTGTATGGCAGTATGCCCGTTCGGGGCGATGCGTTATGACACAAAACGGCACCGGGTATACAAATGCGAACTCTGTGACGGTGATCCCCAATGCGTGAAGCTTTGCCCCAATGAGGCTATCCAATTTTTGTCGAAAGACGTAGCCAATACACCCAAGATTAAATCTCTGTCCAAGCGGCTGATTGAAGCGCAGCGTACTCCAGAAGGTGAGGTGAAGAGCAATGTCAGTGCCTAAAGGATATGCCGGTAAAGTTGCATTTATCGATTTAACGAAATCTGAAGTCAAAGTCATTCCGACTGACCGTTTCTTTAAAGACTATAATATCGATCCGCGATTATGGCTCGGCGGGGACGGTTTTATCGCAAAAATACTGTGGAAGGATATCCCGAAAGCGATCGATCCGCTTGGGCCGGAAAATGAGATCATCATTGCGGGAGGTCCGTGGACCGGAACAGCGGCGCCCCAGGCTGGCAGGGCAATGCTCGGTTGCATCAGCCCGGAAACTACCGGGTATTCCTCCGGTTCTTTTGGCTGGTATTTCCCGGCTACTCTTAAATATGCTGGTTATGATGTGATTGTTATTCGCGGGAAAGCGGCAAAGCCAACATTCATTTTTATTGACGATGATGAGATTACATTCCGCGACGCTACGAAGATATGGGGCAAAGAAACCGGAGAGACGGTCAAACTGGTTAGAGAAGCTTGCGGTGAACGTTTTGAAGGTGATGTCCGGGTACTGAGTATTGCTCCAGCAGCAGAACATCTGGTTATCTATTCTCCTCCCTGCGGCGATGCAACCTCCTGTCCCGGGCGATCGGGTGGCGGCACAGTAATGGGTTCCAAGAACCTGAAAGCAATCGCGGTGCGCGGGACCGGTGAAATTGCGATCCACGATCCAAAAGGACTAGTAGACGCTTCTTACCGGGCAGTCAAAAAATTTCAGGCAGAAGAACCGACTCTCAAGTTATGGAAAGAAGAAGGCGCGACGACAGATATGACGGTCACTGCACAGTGGCCGATGACCGGTCATAACCTGGGAATCAACCGTGCTGCAGCAGACGTCCCGCATTACAACAATGCCGGTTGTTTAAACTGCCATGCCCCCTGTTATCACTGGCTGCAACTGAAAGGTGGCAAGTATAACGGACTGCGACAACTGGGTGGACATATGACCTATATCACAACCGGTCTGCGGAATCTGGGTTTCGAGGATTTTGATGACTGGATTTATTACGAACGGCTGACTCAGGAACTTGGGCTGGATCCAGCGTCCTTTTCAATGGCTTTCTCTTATGCGGTCGACCTCTACGCGAAAGGGATACTCACTACAGATATGACTGATGGTCTGGTAATGAGACGGGCAGATCCGGAATTGGTCTGGGAAGTAGCGAAAAAAGTTTCATATCGGGAAGGTGCTTTCGGGAATTTGTTAGCCGATGGTGTAGCCCAGATGGCCAAGAAACTCGGACCAGAAGCAGAAGCGATGATGCCCCAGACTGTCAAAGATAAACCTTCGATCCAGCGCGATTCCAAATTGCAGGCTTTGATGTGGTCGTTCGGTGCCCTGACCAACCCGAGAGGCGGTGACTGGTTGCGCGTGCATAATGTCTGGGAACTGGCTTACTTACCCGAGAACAGGGATACCTATCCAAAATATTTAGGGATGACCAACAATGAGCTTTACGCTCGTAGCCTGGAGTTACTGGATATGCCGATAGAACTGAAAAAACAGATCTTCGGTAATCCTCCGATAACTGACGTTGACTGGATCCGGGGAACAAACGGAAAAGCCCTCTTTGTCGTCTGGACAGAAAACTTCGTTGGACTGTTCAATGATCTGGTTACCTGCATGTTTGGTGCCGCAACCCAGTTCATGATCGTTGGGTTTGGTCCGACGACGTATGCGGAAATATTGAATAAGATCACTGGTTGGAACGTGACTTACGAAGAGTTGATGAGCGTCGGTGAAAGGACGATTAATCTGCAACGGGCTTTTAACTACCGAATAAAGGGCTGGGACATCAAGGCCGACCGTTTCCAGGATAAAGCAGCCTATGAACCCGGGACCGTAGGTATCTACCGCAATAAAATTGTGCCCTGGGAACAGATATTAAAAGAGTACTACGAGATCCGGGGTTGGACACCTCAGGGAATTCCGACTAAGGAAAAACTGCACGAACTTAAGCTCGATGATGTAGCCGCAGAATTAAAATTAACGAGTTGATTGACCTCGTTGTGATTCGATACATGCCCGCCGGTATTCTGGCGGGCATGTTGCAGAGTAGCTAAGTTGAAAGTAAAAATTGACTGCCAGTTTTTCCTGTTGCACCTGACAGACGACCAGATGATAATCGACGTCGAGGGTAATACGGTCAAAGAATGCCTGGATCAACTGGTTGCCAGATACCCCAAAGTCAAGAAATGGTTATATCGAGAGGACGGCAAACTGGCGAACTTCATCGATATTTTCGTCAACCTGGAAAGCACCTTTCCCAACCAGATTAACGATCCGGTCAAAGACGGAGATGTCATATACATCGTTATGATGCACACCGCCGGATAGTATTAATTCATAAAGGAACAATCTGTGGCGCTAAACGGGAAAATAGCTTTTGTTAATCTTACAACGAGCCAGATTCAAAGCGAACCAGTTACCCCGGAGATGAGGAAGAAGTACCTGGGCGGTCGCGGGATCGATATCCAGCTTCTGTCTACCAGGATGCCTGCGCAAATAGACCCGTTGACTCCGGAGAGTGTTATCGTAGTGAGCGCCGGGATGCTGGCAGGGACGTTGGCTTCAACATCAAGCCGTACCCATATCGCGGCGAAATCCCCGATGACGAATCAACTCGGGGGGGCGAACCTGGGGGGGTTCTTTGCCCCGGAATTGCGCCGGGCAGGTTACGACCACCTGGTAATCACTGGCAGAGCTAAAAAACCAGTATATATTTATTTAGACTCCGGAAAGATGACTATTCACGATGCTTCCTTTATCTGGGGTCACACTGCCCCCGATACACAGGAATTGATACGCAAAGAACTGGAAGACGACGATGTACAAGCGATCTGCATCGGTCAGGCTGGCGAAAACCAGGTGCGTTTTGCCAGTGTGATGACCCGGCACCAGGGAGCTAGCGGTCGTTGTGGCATAGGCGCCGTCTTTGGCTCGAAAAACCTGAAGGCGGTGGTAGCACGGGGTAACGGCGGTATCCCGATTGCACACCCGGCAGAAGCACTTGATTACGAACGACAAATTGTTGACCGCCTCCTGGATTCCGAATTCGGCCAGAAAATGAGATCGCAAGGTGTGACAGCACTGGATAATCCCGACAGCCAGTTAAATGACGAGGCAATCGGGATGGACGGCTGCTTCGGTTGCCAGTTACACTGCCGCTGGCGTTATGCCATCAGGAAAGGTAGCTATGCCGGGGCTTACGGGCAGGGACCCGGATACCAGGCACGTCTGGCATGGGAGAAGCTCCTTGGAACGGATAACACCAAAGCTGTGCTGATAGCGAATTACCTGGTGAACTGCTATGCCTTGGATGCCCTGGAGACCGCTAACCTTATCGGGTGGGCGGTGCAGTTATATGAGGCAGGCATCATCAGTGATGAAGACACGGGTGGGATAGAACTGCGTCCGGAGAATACTGAAGCGGTATATATATTAATAGAATCGATTGCCTTGCGGAAAGGGCTGGGTGGACTACTGGCTGACGGCGGGCTAGATGCAGCGAACAAGATCGGGAAAGGCGCGGCAGCATACCTGAGAGAAATAGGTGGTGTGGCAAACATTTTCTATGGCAGGACCCTGACACCCTGGCAAGCTCTGGGAAGAGCAGTTGCTACTCGTACTTCGGACCATTTGCGCTTTCTTGACGGCAGTGATCCCTGCCGTTTACCGGAAGCGGTTTTTAAAAAGATAGTGAATAAACCGATACCGTGTCCCGGAGAATTTTCGGCCAGTTGCCGGGATTATACTAATGCTCCGTGGTTAGCTATGTGGACGGAGAGAGTAGGCATGGCTGCGGATATGCTGGGCATCTGTGATTTTCACACAGTCCTGTTCACTCCGGAATCGCCCGGTTTTGAAGAATTTGCCAGAATGGTCTTTCTGAATACAGGTATTGAGGTAACACCAGTTGATATCTGGGAAGCTACGGAGCGTGCCTTAACAATGGAAACGATGTTCAATATACTTCATGGTTATTCCACAGATCCCGTTAATCTGGCTGGGTGGTACCAGCGAAAGGATGACTCTGAATCTTCTGGCGATATAACTAGATTTTACGAGATGTTAGCCAAATATTATAAACTGAACGATCGCGATATGAGCGGAGTCCCTAATAAAGAGGCCTTGCAACGTCTAGGTATTCACCCTTGATGCGGTCAGACTGGTTAGCGGAGAGTATGAAAAGTGCACACCAAAGACAATAAGCTTGACGGGCTGGAACGGGTAATGCACCCCCAGGAAGAGTGGGAATGGCCGATTGCGGTATACCTCTACCTGGCTGGTCTGGGTGCCGGGGCTTTTGCCGTCGGTCTTTTAACCGACTTAATTCTGCATCCGGACCTTCCGAGCCGGGCACTCCTCCTCTGGGGCCCCCTTCTAGTAACCATCGGGGCACCCTTCTTGATACTTGACCTGGGCCGGAAAACCCGTTTCATCAACGCCTCGCTGAATCCCTGGACTTCCTGGGCAGGGCGGGGTTTTATCATACTGTCAATTTTAATGGTTTCCGGTTTGATCGTTTTCGGAGTTAATCTTCTCCCGGCTGTCCTGCCGCTCATAAATATTGCGGTACCCGTCTGGCTAGACCCGGACCTGACGGTCTTCAAAGCCCTTGAGATAGTTGCCCTCGTCTTTTCATTCGGGACAGCAGCATATACCGGGATATTCCTGAAATCTACCCGGTACATCGGATTATGGAATACGTGGATGCTGCCGTTACTTTTTACAATGTCGGCACTTTCTACCGGAGCGATGGGTAATATCGTAGTTCTAAACGGGTATGATCTGATTTCTAACGAAAAAACGTTGTTTGACCTTTCTCACAGCATCATACAAGTCGAACAGGTACTCGTCATTTTTGAAATAATTACTTTAAGTCTTTATATCTATCTGCGGTACCGCGCCGGGGGTACAGCCTTAAAGTCGGTGCAAATGCTCTTGATGGGCAGATATAAATATATTTTCTGGATTGGCATAGTGATCGCTGGTCTGCTACTGCCGGTAGCCCTGGAAAATCTGTATAAAATATTACCTGGATTTACGGTTATATTGTTCGTTTCAGGGGCTTCACTACTGACCGGCGGGTTCTTCCTGCGTTATGCGGTGGTAAAAGGCGGTATCAAAGAAATGCACCCGCTGCACAAGATGCTGGCTCTACAGTACGACTGGCAAGCTTTGGCAGAAGCCGAAGGCAGTTTACTGGACTTACCTGGCCGAAGGGGACGACATGGCTAAAAAAATACTGGTGATCGATACCGAAAAGTGCACCGGATGCCGTAAGTGCGAACTGGTGTGTGCGGTACATCATACCGGAACATGGGATCCCGATCGTTCCCGGATCAAAGTCCTGAAATGGGACCATGTCGGTTTTTATCTGCCGCTATCCTGTCAGAATTGTGACCATGCTTCCTGTGCCGAGGTTTGTCCTTCCGGGGCTTGTCGCAAAGACCCGGGGTTGGGAGTGGCTGTGATAAGTGCAGAGGTTTGCATTGGTTGTAAAAGCTGTGTTCTTGCCTGTCCTTTTGGTGTCCCCACCTTCGACCGTGCTGCTGGAATATCAGTGAAATGTGATTATTGCGGCGGCGATCCGTTATGTGTCAAAGCTTGTACCGCTGGCGCGATTCGCTTCGTCACTCCGGACGACATCAGCGTCAGTAAGCTGGGTCACCTGGCACAACAACTGATAACCAAACAACTGGCACACCCGTAATTCATGATCATAAAAGGGCGAGGATCAATCTGCGCTATTTTTCTGTTAGATAGCTTCGATCGTTGACGGCGGCTTGCTGGCGATATTATAGGTTACGCTGACCACCCCGGGGACTTCCTCAAGGATTTCCCTGGCTAACTGCCGGAGGGTCTCAAAAGGCAGATTGGTCGGGTCCGCCTGCCGGGCGTCAATACTGTTCCAGCAACGTACTTCAATTTGCTGTCCGAACTCGCGTTTCCCGCTACGCATACCGGTAACTCGATCTTCATGTAAAATTGCCAGATACTGGAAAGCGCCGGTATGTTTTAGCAATCGTTCAACGATTACGGTGGCTTTTCGCACGGTATCGATACGTTCCGGGTTGACTTCACCGATCACCCGGGCAGCGAGAGCCGGTCCGGGGAAGGGAATCCGGTCGAACTGCTCAGGCAGTAATCCCAGGACTTCGCCCACTTTACGGACGCCGTCCTTACGTAACTGGAGGAGGGGTTCGATAATCCGATAACCGAAGACTTTCTGGGGATCGATACCAAGTTGTTCGAAGACATTGTGCTGTCGTTTTATCCCGGCAACCGTCTCATCGACATCCGTCAATATCGTTCCCTGAAGTAGAAATTTCGCCCCGCTATCGCGGACAATCCGGCCGAAAACATTTTTATAGAAGGTCTGCGTGATAGCTTCCCGTTTTTCTTCCGGGTGGGTAATCCCTTTTAAAGCCGCGAAAAATTCTTTTTTCGCATCGACAACTTCAACAGCGACGCCCAGTTTTTTGAATATACCGGTCACCTGTTCAGCTTCATTCTGCCGCATGATGCCGTTTTCGACAAAGATCGTCCGCAGTTTTTTGCCCAGAGCCCGATGGCCCAGCATGGTAACGACCGAAGAATCAACGCCTCCGGATAGGGCATTAATTGCCATACCGTCCCCGACAGTTTGTTGAATTTCCTGCACTTTTTTGTTGACAAATTGAGCGGGGTTTAGCTCTTTCAGGGTAATTTCTTCAATCATTCGTTCCTCTTTTTGTGGCGTATCCAACCGGATTCAGATATGGTTTTATAACAAAATTGTCAGGAACATGCAAGCCCTGCAAGCGAGTCAAAATTTTTAATAACGCACTTCTACACAGTTCGACCTTCATACAGAACTGTAACTAAAGCCGGGGTGGAATTAATATACGGACGAAAGCCTCGGCCAGTTTGAACTCGGTACTCTCGGCAGCACGGATAGCTCCGTCCCGGGTGAACTTGAGGTGCCCCTGTTGAGCTGCTGCGAAATCCGTATTTTCATCTATCCAGTCTTCAATCTGGGACTTATGGCAGCAAACCGCTTTCTCCTTGATGGCAAAAGTTGCGGAGACATCCACGCGCAGGTTTGGCTGTTCTGGGCTCCAGAGCCAGACCTCCTTCACCTTGTGCGGCAGCAGGCCTTCTTTGAGTAGATGGGGGTAGCTGTTCGGAGCCTGGGCATAAGGCCAGACCATATCAAGTACCAGGCGACCCAACTTGCGATGGTCGGGATTGGAAACATAACGGCCGTTATAAGGATCGCGGGTAGCGACGATCTGTGGTCTGTAGGTCAGGATCAGGCGTAGTATTTCAGTGCGAAGTTCCGGGGTATCCTCAAGACCAAGGTCAGGCTGGCGGAGAAATATTACCTTTTTTACACCCAGCACTTCACTAGCAGCCAATTGTTCTTTTTCCCGTTTCTTTGCCAATGCAGCGGGCTTGACGGTAGGATTACCGCTGCCTTTATCGCCGTTGGTACAGATAACACAGACAACTTCCTTGCCCTCCTGGACCCAGCGGGCGACTGTTCCGCCCATCCCACCCTCAGTATCATGAGGGTGCGGAGAAAAAGTGAGTGCATAGACCGGTTTGATTTCCATTCAACCCTCCTCGGATTATTATCCAGATAATAACACTTTTTAGTCATTGCATGAATTAAATAATAAGTGTTCAACCTTTTCCTCGAGATTAAGGCGCGCTGGATAATATCTGGTCGTTGAAAAAATGCCAGCGGGTGTGTCGAGTAGCACCCGCTGGCATTATCCAGTATACTAGTTACTCTTTTTACGCTAATAACCCATCTTTCGCTTCAGGTCCTGGTCGATCCAGATATACCGGCTTACATTCATGTTATCATAACCTACACAAATCTCTCCTGAGTAATTTTTAAGCCATGGCCAGTACATCAGTGACTGAGGCCCCTGGACGTCAGGGACATGGAATGCTTGCTCCAGGGCATACTTCGTCATCTCCCGGTACACTTTCATAGCTTTGGTGAGGTCAGTGGCAGCGGCCTCACGACAATCCGCAAGGAATTTGTCGATCACCGGATCTTTTACGATGCTCAGGTTAAAACGGATGCCCGCAAAAGAATTACCAACGACGAATACTGCTACCGGACCAGTTGTATCCGGAATCATCGGCGGGTGAGTCCAATTTAGTGACATGTTTGCTTTAACCCCCGGTTCTCTGGGGAGAAGATCAACCACCACCCCTATCTTCGCCCACATTTCTTTGAAGATGGTAGCCATATCGATCTCAGCCACACTGGCAGAATTCACCAACATTTCGGTTCTGAAACCATTGGGGTAACCCGCTTCCTTAAGGAGTTGCCGCGCTTTCTCCGGATTGTAAGTATATATTTCCCTTAAAATTTCCGGATAGTCCGGATCAGTTGGCTTGAGATACAACGGATCATATTCTGGAACGTAAGCAAACGGGAAGGGGAAGATTTGTCCCTGCCCGCCGAACTGGCTATTTAGTATCGACTGCCGGTCGACAGCCATGTTCATCGCCCGACGGACTTTAACATTGTCAAACGGAGGTTTATCAGTACGCATAAAATACGGCGAACCGCGGCCCTGCCAGTGAGTCGATTTAATTTCTTTTATGCCGATCGCTGATTTGCGTAGTTCATTAGCATCGTCATAGGGAATTGGGACAATACGGTCAACCTTGCCGGTTCGTAAAGCGGCATATCTTGTCGATACATCCGGCACGACCATCACTTTAACTTTATCGATATAAGGTAGTTGATCGCCTTTCCCCGGTCCGACCGGATTAGTCATCCAGAAATTCGGATTCCTGATTGCCGTGCACATGCTGTCGGTGACGAAATCAGTAACGATGAAAGCCCCGGTCCCGACCTGATTTTTCCAGTCCGACATATCACCGTATGCTTTCACTACTTCAGGGGGTACGAGGTGAATACCGCCGCCGAATCGGATAATACCTGTGTAAAGACCGGAAATCGGCACTTTGATAGTGACTTCCATAGGGCCGGTTTTTGTGATAGGAACGTTCCGCAACTCGGGGTTTGAGCTAAATACGAACCCTAGACTCCACGTCGTTGCCCTTTGCAGGGAAAATACGACGTCATCAGCAGTAACGGCGCGTCCGTTCACAAGCCGGCTGGCCGCATTATTGCGGTCGAGTGCCCAGTGTACTCCGGGACGAATTTGGTAAATAATCGTTGCCCCTTTCCCATCGGAGTCGACACTCCATTCCCAACTCTTCACGATCACACCGAATTTCAGGCTGAATAGATCGTTATTGCCAAACCCCCAGTCGGTCTCACCAGTACCGTAACCCCCGGCGGGACCTTTCGACCAATCGCCTTCCCATAATTTGTTGAGGTACAGCCCCGGTACTTCACCAGAAATAACCCGGGTCGGATCCCAGGTAGTAATGGTCATGCCCGTGGCCACACTTAATGTGCCACCGTATTTCGGTTTTTCGACAGCGGGTGTAGTCGCTGCTGAAGTAGTCGGAACTGTAGCCGGAACTGTAGGAGGCTGCGTAGGGGTATTTTTTGTGGTAGGCGGCGACTGGCCACACGAGACAAGTAACGCGGCGCAAGCAACAACGATAAAAGTTAACCACACAACTTTCTTTATCACTGTCCCCTCCCAAAAATTTTACTTTATTATCATTGCGATTTAGTAGATATTCTTACATGTCCCGTGCCTCAATCCGATTTTACGATATACATCATAAAAACGATGTTAATCAAAGTTAAACTGTCATAAGTTATTATACTATATATGTCAATTATCAATGGTTTCTTGTTAAAATTGACCAAAATAATCAACTAATGATAAAATTTATTATCAAGGGGAGAAACATTGCGGGAGGATAAAATGACCAAAGAGAACATCCAGACAGTCCTGGACAAAATTCGTCCTAATCTGCAAGCCGACGGCGGCGATGTAGAACTGGTTGATGTTAAGAACGGAACGGTAAGAGTGAAACTAACCGGTGCCTGCGGCGGTTGCCCGATGTCTACGCTGACGCTAAAAATGGGCATTGAAAGGCTTTTGAAAAAGGAGTTACCGGAAGTTAAAGAGGTTGTAGCCGTATCGACCGAAGACTAGGACGGAAGCCAATGCCGGCAGGAATCTCCGAAAAAAAAGCAGTACCATATAAACACCTGATACCAGGTAAAGAAATCCCGTTCGGGATAGCAGGATATTATGTGCTTTACAAGGAAGAGAAACTGCCGTACAAGGGACGGGAGGTATTATATCTCGTCGGCAAAGCGGTAATCGAATCTTCCTGCTGTAATACCGGCAGTTGGGTATATGTCTCGGTGCCCGGATATATCGTGGACTGGCATGCTTCTGAAGAGGACGGATCGGCTGTCTCGGATGTAGAATCGATTTCAGATCCGGTGGAACGTGAGGAACTAAGCAAGATCATCGAGACAAAAGAGAATCTCGACATCGTGTATTTCCCTTAACTGAATACCTTAGTTTAATAAAGTAACCTTACCGGCACCAACAAAATGGGTGCCGGTCAATATATTAGTAACAATATTTCCATAATTTTAACCCATGAAGCGGTCGATCCAGGGCATGATCCACTGTACCCCCCAGGCAGCCAACAACATTATCACCACGTATTTAATAGTCTTGCCGATCCAGGCGATAAGGACAAATTTCCACAGCGGGTACCGGAGTGCCCCGGCAACAACACCGGCAAAGTCCATGGGCAGCACGGGGACAGCGGCGAAGAGGAAGACAATCAACCCCCCCCGTTTTCTCATCCATCTTTCAACTCGCAGGTAGTTCTTGCCGCGGCTAGCCAGATCCCGGCCGCTGTATCCGGCGGCATAACCGGTCAACTCGCCGATGATACTGCCGGCTGCTCCGATAACCCCAACCAGGACAGGGTTCAGGGTTACCAACAGAGGGATAAAAACGGCGATACCGGGGACAGGAATAACCACGGTGGCACTGCTCAGCATGCTGACGATGAACACGCCTAGATAGGCGTAATTTTTCAAACTTTCAATCTCGTGCCGGAAGATATATAGCACAAGGGAAAGGACGATAACAAGGAAAATCGTGAGTATCGGGACGGCGAAACGCCTGAATTTCCCCGGTTGGATCGGGGCAGAGTTGCCCGATTCAGTCATCTTTGTTATACTCTCTTTTACTGCCCCCATGGTCTAGAGGCCCAGGACGACACCCTTTCAAGGTGTAGACAGCGATTCGAATTCGCTTGGGGGCATTTAATTCTTATTATCACGGATTATTGTAAGCCAGCCATCCGCCGTCGACCGGCAGTGTTATCCCGGTAATATATCCAGCCTCGTCCGAAACCAGGAACAATGCCGCGCTGGCGATATCTTCAACTTCACCGAACCTGCCTAATGGTATGTTCTGTTTTATTTTTTCCGGGTTAGACCAGGCAGTGATGGTACGCCGTGTGAGAGGGGTATCGACTATCCCGGGGGCAATACAATTGACATTGATTTTATATTTTCCCCAGTCCGCCGCGAGTGACCGGGTGAGATTGATGGCACCGGCCTTGGCAGCACCGTAACCTGGTGAGAAAGGCGCAGCCGATATTCCGGCGATCGATGCAATATTAACAATCTTACCACCGCCGTGACTGGCCATCCACTGGCCAACCCGCCGGCAGCATAAATAAACACTGCGTAGATTGGCAGCTACCACTTTATCCCAGCGCTCGGTAGTTTGTTCTTCAATCATCGAACCGTATTCCAGCATGCCCGCATTATTGACCAGGATATGAATACCGCCCATCTCCTCGATTACCCGCGAGACCATAGCTCCGACTTGACCGGCATCGGAAACGTCGGCGACGACGCAAATTACATTACGGCCGATACGCCGGATCCGGGCGGCAGTCGCTTCCGCAGACGGCAAATCGATATCGTTCACCACGATATCGGCACATTCTCTGGCAAAAAGGACGGCAATAGCCTGGCCGATGCCGCTACCGGCACCGGTTATCAGTGCTGTTTTCCCCTGTAGATTCATATCTGAATATTATTTAGGACCAGGATTTTTCTGGAACATCTCGACGATAATACCGCCAGCATTAAGATCGACATAAGCACCATGCCGGCCACCGGGCATGCGGATATCCATCAGAATTGTACAACCTTTTTCCGTCAACCGCTTTAATTCGGTTTCAATATCATCCACAACAACCATAATGTGCTGGATTCCTTCGCCTTTAGATTCCAGATATTCGCGGTGGGGAGATTCAGGGGCTAGCGGCTGGATCAATTCCAGTTGCATACCGCCAAACGAGGCTCCCATTATCTTCGCGTCAGCCAGAGCCGGCTTTCCCCGGAACAGTTCCTGTCGATCCGGTGGCAATTTCATAGTTTGAAATGGGCCAATCCCCAATTCAACCAGCCGCCTAGCGACCTGTTCCACGTCTTTCACAACGACACCGACCTGGGTCAGTGTCCAATTAGCTTTATCCGCATCTACGTTTTTCCCCATAGAACCCTCCTCACATAATCCAGATTTAGAATTGCTCTTTGAGTTTCCGGTAAGTATCGGTCAATGCCTGGGGTATCACACGCATATCACCAATAACAGGCATGAAATTAGTATCGCCCTGCCAGCGCGGGACGATATGACTGTGGATGTGGTGGTCGATTCCGGCTCCGGCTACTTTTCCGAGGTTCATGCCGGTATTATATCCGGCTGGGTTGTATGTTTTCCGTAATACCGTAAGACAGAGGCATACAATCTCTATATGTTCATGCAATTCTTCAGCGGAAAGATCTTCGGGCGTGGATACATGGCGGTAGGGGGCAACCATAAGATGACCGGGATTATAGGGGTAATTGTTCATAATGACAAAGTTATACCTGGCACGGAGCAGGATATGATCAGCTTCATCCCGGTTATCTTTCGGTTTATCACAGAGAATGCAACCTTCCGGTTTCGGCGCCTGGATATATTCCACGCGCCAGGGCGCCCAGAGATGCTCAGTCATCAATTGCTCCTTACAGGAATGTCGTTCCATTTTAGCCGAGGTAGTGCGAGAGGTCAAAGATAATAAACCAGATAGGAACAGGTTGCATATTCTTGAGAATTACATGATTTCCCATGACAATTGATGGTATGATATAATCCGATTTTGTGGGGACTTGGGCATAGTTGTTTCCTGTATTCAGAAACGGAATCGATATCAGGTTTCTGTCTTGAACCGGGGTCCTCAAATTCCTTTTTCCCCGGGGTTATTGTTACTAGTAAATAAGCAATGAAATGGAGTGAGGTCACTGTGAGCGAGCAAAAAGAAACCACAATGGAACAAACTGCTAAAGGACGGACCATCGGTGCACTGCGGTGCATGAATTGTTACGAAAGAATGGTCCCGCCACCCGGGGCAAAAACACTGAAATGCCCGAAATGTCAATATGAATGGCGGATATGGTGGATAAGCGCCGACTTCCCCAGGATCCGAGGACCGGTCTGGGAAGTTAACCGCCAGTTAACCGAGAAGCTTCTGAAGGAACAACAAGGGGGTAAAAAATAAACATGGGTCTCGATAGTAAACTTGGAATCGTTGATCTTACCACCGGTAAGGTAGAAGTTAAGACTATCCCTGTAAAGGTACGGCAGCAATATATCGGCGGTCGAGGCCTTGATGCCTACCTCCTCTACAACTATATAAAACCGAAATGTGATGCGCTTAGTCCCGACAACGCTGTTGTGGTGAGCGGCGGGTTATTATGCGGTATGCTGGCTTCTGCCACTTCCAGGTTCCACGTGGCGGGTAAGTCGCCGTTAACTAATTATTTTGGGAGTTGTAATGGCGGCGGATTTTTCACCCCTGAACTGGCTTATGCAGGATTTAACCATTTGTTGTTTCTCGGAAAAGCTCCGAAACCAGTATATGTATTCGTTCAAAATGGGAAGATCGAAATAAGAGACGCTAAAAATATCTGGGGCTTGAATGTCCATGAAACACAGCAAGCAATTCGTGATGAACTGGGAGACCGTGAGGTAAAAAGTGTTTGTATCGGTGTTGGGGGAGAGAATTTAGTCCGCTACGCTAACGTCATGTCCGGAGTGAAGAATTCAGGCGGGCGGACCGGGATGGGTGCCGTAATGGGGTCTAAAAACCTTAAAGCAGTAGCCGCTCGCGGTACCATGGACTTGAAAATAGCCCATCCCCTGGAAGCACTCGACTACAATAAGCGGTTTATTACTCAGATTACTTCAGCTAAAGTCAACGAAACGCAGGGCAGGTTGGGGACGCCTTTCCTCTTCGGCGCTACCAATACGCAAGGACTGGTCAGAGTACAGAACTTCCGGCTTAACCAGTTGGAAAATGCTGATCCAATCGAAGCTGAAGCTCTGGATGAATTTACCATCGGCTACGCCGGTTGTTATGGTTGCCAGGTCCACTGCCGGGCAAAATATGTTATTCCTACGGGTCCTTATGCCGGTACGTACGGCGAAGGTCCGGAATATACTCATCAATGTGCCTTTTCTGCTGAACCGGGCTGTCGTGACCCTATTACTATTCTGGAAGGCACGCACCTTTCGAATATTTATGGTATTGATTGTCTCGAAGCCGGCAGTATGATTTCATGGGCGATGGAGCTTTATGAGAACGGTATCCTGACGGATAAGGATACCGACGGCATCGAACTGCGGTTTGGCAATACAGAAGCGGTTATCGAGATGTTGCACCGCATAACCAATCGCAAAGGACTCGGTGATATTTTAGCGGAAGGACCGCTCCGGGCGGCCCGGAAGATCGGGAAGGGATCGGAAAAATACCTCGTCCAGGTTAAGGGAATGAGCAACCTTAATTCGGACGAAAGAGCGACGCCGTCCCTGGCACTGAACATCGCCACTGCTTCCCGCGGTTCCGACCACTTGCGAAGTCGTCCGGCGATTGATCTTTACCATCTTCCTGAAAAGGTCTTGCGCCAGATATACAGCCAGCCGGTAAAATATGACGGGCCGCTAACCTCTGATTTCCGTGAATATGAAGGTAAGGCCTGGCAGGTCTTCTGGCATGAACAGACCTATATGGGCGTCGACTCCGTAGGTATTTGCAAATATCACACTACTTTTCTCAGTGCGACATCACCGAACTGGGAAGAATGGTCGAGGGTGATCTACTATAATACAGGGCTTGAGATGTCACCGCTGGATCTCTGGGCGGCCGCCGAGCGGGCTAACAACCTGGAACGGATGTTTAATCTCCGTGAAGGGATGACCCGCAACGAAGACTGGTTGGTAGACCGCTATTTTGATGAGCCGACTCCCCTGGGTACCCCGGCAATAAGAGGTCGTGCCATTGATCGGGATAAACTCAGGAGAGCCATCGACGAGTTCTACGGTTACCATGGCTGGGATACTAATGGTGTACCCACTGCCGAGACGATGAAACGGCTTGGTTTGGATAAAGAACCCTCTCATATACTCTAACTATAAAAGTGAAGGGAGACGAAATTGGGTAAAGTACTGATGCTGGACTATGAAAAATGCACTGGTTGCCGTACGTGCGAACTGGTGTGTTCGGTTAAACACGAAGGTGCGGCTAATCCATCGAAGAGTCGCATTAAGGTTGTTAAATGGGAATGGGAAGGGCGTTATGTGCCGGTAAGTTGTCAGCAGTGTATCGATGCTCCTTGTTTGGAAGTGTGTCCGGTAAAGGCGATCAACCGTGATGAGAGTTTGAACCGGGTGTCTGTGAACCAGGATATTTGTATCGGTTGCCGCATGTGCGTCGCCGTCTGCCCGTTCGGTGCCATGGGATTCAATATCGACACCAGGAAGGTTTTTAAATGCGACTTCTGTGACGGTGAACCTCAGTGCGCTCGCTTTTGTGAGACCAAAGCCGCCCAGTATGTCGAAGCTTCTCAGGTAAGCTCGGAAAAACAGGTATCAGCTGCCGAAAAACTAACTACAGCGGTGAAAAAAGGAATAAATATTCTCGCTGCTGAGTAATAACGATCGTTACCGGCTTGACCATCAGTTACGGTCAAGCCGGTAATAAAGTCAGATTCCCATATAATATAGAGCGGTTCTATAGCTGGCGTCGCGATGAGTAATGCTCTGCCAATCTGGATAATTGAACCTGACCAATCTGATAAACGGGAACTAGCGGCGCTTAAGCTATCCCGGGGTGGTCAGAAATCAGCTCGTATTCCCCATGCTGCGTCTGTACCAGAACTTAAGGTAAAAATTAAGCAGATACGTGAAGCAGCGCGTGAGAATATCGATTCCCTCGTCATGAACTTCAGTAATGTCGTTAAATCTCGCTATCCAGAAGCTAAGGTGGAATTTGCATTAGATAACAAAGCAGCCCTTGAATACGTCACACGCATTGCCGGTGATACCAGGGTCATATCCGCCAACAATTCAGCCGCAGTCAATGACCTGAAAAATAGCCTGATTAACAATGGCTTTGTTTTCATTAACTCATATCATCATGAATTCACGGTGAAAGAAAAAAAGATACTTGATTATTGGGACTTACCTCGATTACTCGAGAGTAATATCGAAGGCACCTTTAGTGTGGTATTAAAAAGGGAGGGGCTGCCTGAGAGGGAAAGTCTGAAGTATATCGCCTTGCTCGGTATCAACGCTGCTTCCGCGAAAGATGGCTCGGTTATCTTCCTGGAGCATTTCAGCAATATTAAACGCGACCTGGAAAAAGCCGAAAAGGTTGTTCTGGTTATCGGTCTCGATAAGATAGTAGCCACAAGGGACGAGGCTGTTTTCCAGACGCAGTGCATGGGCATATTCGGCGCTGAAAATATTCTCCTCGGTGTCGCGCCGCAAGGTACACAAATACCTTCAATCGAAGACTTGCATTTACCGGAAGGCATAAAAACGCGGGAACTCCATATTCTTGTTCTGGATAACGGCCTGAGTAAACTAGCCCGGGATAAATATAAGGATTTATTCCTCTGTATCGGTTGTCGGGCTTGTAACCTGCACTGCCCGATCAGATTTGCTTTTAACACGGATTATATCTGGACACCGAAGAATTATTTAACCCATTTTCTTGCCGGGGTTACGGATTCAGTGGACGTATGCCTGCATTGCGAAGCGTGTCGGCTGGAATGTCCCCTGGATATTGATATTCCATATCTCCTCTGGCAGGCGAAACTCGACTATCTAACTAGACATAGCACTTCATTCAGCCACCAGATACTGGGACGTCCCGAAGTGTTGGCTAAACTGGGTACCGCTGTAGCGCCGGTTTCTAATTGGGCGATGAGTCTGCCTCTGGTGAGAGTTCCGATGGAAAAGGTCACTGGAATTGACCGGCGAACAAGATTACCCCGTTTCCATAAGAAAACGTTCCGAAAAAGCATCAATAAATAGATAAAATCGGGAGCATCCGGGAATTATTGCTATTTAAGTGATTACGAGAAGCATGGTAGAAATAAGAAATATCATTGAGAACAAGAAGGCAGCCTTTTATAGCGGTTGTTTTGCCAACTACTACTATCCGGAAGTCGGTTCAGCGGCGATGGCGGTAATGCGTGCATTGGCAATCGACGTAGTAGTCCCCAAACAGGTTTGCTGCGGGTTGCCGATGATGGCTAAGGGGAATCTTAAAGATGCCATGTCGAATATGAAAAATAATGCCCGGGAATTATCCGGGTTGGTACAGGACGGCTATGCCGTTGTTGTCAGTTGCTCGAGTTGCGGACTATTCCTGAAAAGAGATTTACCGCACTTTCTTCATTCAAAAGAAGCGGAACTGGTATCGACTAACCTTTATCACGTTACTGAATATTTGCTGAACCTTCATCAATCTGGTCAAATTAACCTGGAGTTCCGCCGCATCGATAAATCGGTTTTCTATCATCTGCCCTGCCATCTGCGGGCTCAACAGATTGGTAACCCGAGTGTTGAACTGATGAAATTGATACCGGGTATTACGATCAAAAAAGTCAGCGAAGTTTGTTGCGGTATGAGCGGCGCTTATGGATATGAAAAGCGTAATTTTACCCTTTCGAAAGACATCGCCTCAAGGTTGTATCAAGAAATGAAAGATAATTCGGCAGACCGCTTCATCACCGATTGCGGAGGTTGCCGCCTGCAGATACAAGGAGGCACAGACCGGCCAGTTGACCATCCTCTTATTTTGCTAAAAGAAACGTTGATGGTATAACACATTTTATCTCTGATCGTTCCTGTTCATCTCATTCCCCGGTTAAGTTTGCCTCGCCTTTTTCTGCAATTCATATAATTTGGTCAGAGCTTCGAGCGGTGATAATGAATCGATGTCAAGCTGCTCCAGTTCTTCCAGGATCGGCGATTTTTCTCCGAACAAGGATATCTGGAGAGCAGGAGCCTTGCGGACGCCCCTCCCTCCGCTCGGGCTCCGGTTAGCGTCTTTCGACTCCAGGTTATCGAGTATCTCGTGAGCCCGCTGGATCACCGCCCGGGGCAGGCCGGCCATCCGGGCGACATGTATCCCGTAACTCCTGTCAGCACCACCGGGGATGATCTTACGCTGGAAAACCACTTCACCCTTGTTTTCGGAAACGGCGACATTGAAATTCCGCACCCGTGGTAAATATGCCGCCAGTTCTACCATTTCGTGGAAATGCGTAGCGAATAATGTCCGGGCACCGGTGCGGGTGGTGTTATGGATATATTCGGTCACCGCCCGGGCAATCGATAATCCGTCGTACGTACTGGTACCGCGGCCGATCTCGTCCAGGATGAGTAAAGATCGTGGTGTGGCATTATTTAGAATATTGGCTGTCTCTACCATTTCCACCATGAAAGTCGACTGTCCGGAAGCCATGTCTTCCCGGGCACCGATGCGCGTGAAGATGCGGTCGACCAGACCGATATGGGCTCGGGTTGCCGGGACGAAACTGCCGATCTGGGCCAACAGCACTATCAAAGCTACCTGCTTTAGATAAGTCGATTTTCCGGACATGTTCGGCCCGGTCAGGACGATGATCTGGGGTTCAGCGGTATCCAGTACCGTATCATTAGGTACGAAACGGCCCGTTCCCAGGAGCTTTTCCACTACCGGATGCCGTCCGTCCTTGATTTCGATTCGGGTACCTTCGTCCAACTCCGGCCGGACATAGTTTTGCCGGACGGCTACTTCTGCCAGAGCGATTATCACATCCAGTCGGGCGATGGCACTTGCCAGAATAAGAATTGATTCGCTTTGAGCCGCAATTTGGCGGCATAGCTGGCGGAAAAGGCGGGCTTCTAACTCCTCGATCTTTTCCCGTGCATTCAGGATCAGTGATTCGTATTCCTTTAATTCCGGCGTGATGAACCTTTCTCCACCCACTAGTGTTTGTTTGCGGATATACTCCGCCGGTACCTGGGCTAGATTGGCATTGGATATCTCGATGTAGTAGCCGAAAACCCGGTTATATCCCACTTTGAGTGACTTCACCCCGGTCTTCTCCTGTTCGCGGCGCTCCAGGTTGGCTAGAAATTGCGTCGCATCTGTGGATGCCGTACGCAGGTGATCCAGTTCTTCCGAAAAACCAGGTCTGATGACGTTCCCGTCACCCGGGTTTGCCGAAGGTTCTTCTTTGATCGCGCTGGCAATCAGGCTGATTATCTCCGGGAAATTCCGCAGTCCTTCACGTAGCCAAGACGGTACCCGGTTGGAATCCAGTGTCTCGATCAGCATTGGTACCGTTTCCAGACTGCGGCGCAGCGCGACCAGTTCACGCGGTAAAGCACTGCTACTGGCGATACGGTTGATCATTCGTTCCAGATCCGCTATTTTACCCAGCGTTGATATCAGATTCGCCCGCACCATGGTCTGTTCACAGCCCCAACTTATCGCGTCCTGGCGTTTTTTCAGTTCGGGCAGATCAAGTAGTGGCTGGCTCAGCCATCGGCGAATCAGCCGGCTACCCATTGGTGTCCTGGTTGAATCGATCACCCCCAGTAGCGAATCATCGGCAGTCCCAGTGCGGTTATAACGCACTATTTCCAGGTTGGCCAGTGTCTGTTGGTCCAGTGCCATATATGAACCGACATGATAAGTAGTTAACTGGCTGATCTGTGGCAGGACTGTTTTTTGGGTCTGTTGGAGATAGTATATAATAGCCCCGGCGGCTCGAATCGCTAAAGGTAACCCGGCGCAGCCGTAACCTTCCAGCGTAGTTACCTGAAAGTGCTCAAGTAGATTTCTGGTCCCCGCTTCGGCACCGAAGATAAAGTCATCGAGACGGGTAATTTCCGGAAACCCGGATATATCCCAGTCAGCCAGCACACCGGCTGTGGTGATTATTTCGCTGGGCGCCAGGCGGCTGATTTCCAATCTGGATTGTTTCTTCGAAAGTTGGGTGGTGGCAAATTCACCGGTAGAGATGTCGATATAAGCTATGCCGGATTCGTCGCCATCTGTAATCAGGCTGAGCAAGTAATTGTTCCGGCAGCTATCCAGCAGTGCTGGTTCGATAACCGTTCCCGGAGTGACCACCCGGGTGACATCTCTTTCAACCAATCCGCGGCCGCCCGACGGTTGGGTTAATTGTTCACAGATAGCCACCTTGTGACCGCGGTTGACCAGCCTTGCCAAGTAATTATCGAGGGCGTGGTACGGGATACCCGCCATCGGTATACGATTTCCTTTCCCCATTTCCCGCGCCGTGAGTACGATTTCCAGTTCGCGCGACACGATCCGGGCATCATCATCGAAGGTTTCGTAGAAATCGCCCAACCGGAAAAGGACCAAGGCTTCAGGATACTGCTTCTTGACCTTCAGATATTGCTTGCGGATGGGTGTGACGTCACTCATGACAGGCTTATTCTACCGAATTGCGGCACGGTTTAAAAGTAATCTGGTTTTCGATGAGAGTCTGGTTACGGAGGCTTTTACTGGCATGAATGAAACCGGTACCTTCCCGGGTACGGGGTAAAAATAATTGACTGGACATAACGAAAGTAGTAGAATTCCGTTATCTCCTTTAGATCGCTGACAAAGCGTAAGGGGTTACCCGTGAAAGACGATATTGAACGTTTCCTGACTTATCTTTCAGTTGAGAAGGGATTATCCGATAATACATTGCTCGCTTATCGTAATGACCTTCAAAATGATTTATTGGGATTCTCTAAGCAGGTGATGAATGAGCGAGGGGCTCTTCCTGCCTGGTCTAATTTTGGACGGCAAGATACACTCAGCTATCTGCTTAATCTCAAAGAGCGGGGATACGCCGCCACAACACAGGCCAGGAAGATTGCAGCAGCGAAATCCTTTTTCGGCTACATGGTCAAAGAAAACCTGCTGAAAATAAGTCCATTTGAAAATATTGGCGCGCCAAATGTCGGGCGTCCTTTGCCTAAACCAATCACTGTCAACCAGGTGCGCTGCCTGCTAGAGCAACCGGCTGGACAGCATACTCCGGAAGGAAAAAGGGACTGTGCCATGCTCGAACTCCTTTACGCCAGCGGAATGCGAGTCAGCGAGTTAATATCCCTGAACCTGGACGATATCCTGGCAGATGGTTATGTGCGCTGTTTCGGGAAAGGACATAAAGAGAGAATAGTCCCGGTACACCAGCGGGCGATGACCGCTGTCGATGATTATCTCAAGAACGGCAGACCATTGTTAGCTCATGCTGACGATGAAAGAGGCCTTTTTCTCAATCGGCGCGGTGACCGTTTGACCCGCCAGGGTTTCTGGCAGATACTGAAAGCTTATGCCAAACAGGCTGAACTGGGTGATGATATCACCCCGCATACCTTGCGTCATAGTTTTGCTACCCATATGCTCAGCGGCGGGGCTGATTTGCGTTCGGTACAGGAATTACTCGGTCATGCCAATATCTCCACTACCCAGGTCTATACTCACTTAACCACTGAACATGTGCGTAGAGCCTACGATAATGCACATCCCAGGGCCAAGTAAATTTCAGGAGTCAGCAAGATGTCCCCTAAATCACGTCGTAAATCAAAGAAATACTCCGGTCCGAGACAGATCAGAACAACTAGCCCCAGGCCGGAAATGGTACCCGTCGGAGCGATAAGAGAACCTGCTCCTCACGCACTGGCCCAGTCTAAAACAACCGGTCCAAAAACTGTCGATTCGCCACCACCGAGTGCTGTTTATACAAATGTCACCCGGGAGATGAAAACAATCGGATTTGTCGGCGGAGTTTTACTTGTTGTTCTGATCATTCTGGCTAAGATTCTTTCTTGACAGACGGCTGTTCCTGAGCACAGTCAATCCCCAACACGGATGAGGTAACGCGTTCGATTCATGAGCTTTAAATTCCGGATAACCGTTGTTGTTTCACTTTTCACGATCAGCCTGGTCTGGGGGTTTTTTACACCCGGACCAGGTAGCAGCGTATTGTCTTCGGAAACTATCGCCCTGGAACAGTTTGCTGAATATATCCGGGCTCTACCCGTCTGGATAATGTTCATATTGATATTGTTGAAAAATGTCTCTGCCGTTTTTTTCAGCTTTATCATGAGTCCGCTATTTCTTGTAGTTCCAGTAGTGTCACTAGTTTTGAATGGTTGGATCATCGGTATCGTGTCAAGCCGGGTCATTACTGAGCAATCGGCTGGTTATTTATTAGCCGGTCTTCTGCCGCATGGTATTATCGAGTTGCCCGCTTATTTCATCGGGCAAGCCGCAGCCGTAGGCTTCGGGCTCGCTGTTATGCAAGCTGTAGTTTCCAAAGATAATCGGCCGTTGTTAGCTACTAGGTTAAAAAGCCATCTCAAATGGCTGGGAATTGCACTGATATTATTGATCCCGGCTGCACTCATCGAAACTTTTGTGACTCCCCTATTGTTAAAGTGAATCCCATCTTGAAAGCACCGTGCCAAGTCA
>JBBITI010000037.1:0-25954 GCA_037440885.1 Dehalococcoidales bacterium
TGAGGACTTAATTCAAGCACATCCCCGTCTTCGAGAATAAAGATATTCTCCGGGGCTACTCCTACCAACTCAGCAAGCCTGCCATGGAGGTGGAGGTGCCGGTATTCTCCATGAATCGGTACAAAATATTTTGGTTTGGTCAGATTCAGGATGAGTTTTAACTCTTCCTGGCTGGCATGCCCGTGAACATGCACCCGTGCTATCTTGTCGTAAAGGACTATTGCCCCCTGCTTAAACAAACTGTTTATTGTCCGGTCGATCAGTGCTTCATTACCCGGGATTGGTGTCGCCGAGATAATTACCGTATCGCCTTCCATTACATAAAGTTGCCGGTGATCCTGGTTAGCCATCCGTACCAGTGCCGAAGTTGGTTCACCCTGGGTACCGGTAGTGATGATGATAATTTGTTCCGGACTGGTATCATGTAATTCATCCAGACGGGCCAGAATTCCTTCAGGCGGCTTCAGATAGCCGAGTTCTCTGGCCATACGGACGGTTTCAACCATGCTGTGTCCGATGACAAATACCCGCCGGTTATGCTTGGCGGCAATGTCTATGATCTGTTGGATACGGGATACCAGTGACGAAAAAGTAGCAATAATAACCCGTCCCTGTGCGTCATTGACGATACGGTCGATGGCATCGCCGACTACTCGTTCGGATGGTGTGTATCCGGGCAGTTCAGCGTATGTCGAATCAGACAGCAACAACAATACACCGTACTCTCCCAGGTGTGCTAATCTCGAGAGGTCGGTAGGTTGGCAGCCTACCGGAGTGTAATCCAATTTAAAATCGCTGGTATGGACGATCAACCCGATCGGAGTCTTGATTACCAGACCGACTGAGTCGGGGATACTATGGCAAACGGGGAAAAATTCTATCTGGAATTTGCCTAGAGAAAATGATCCTCCCGGAGGGATCACTCTAACATCCGGATTGCTGATCTTCCGATGTTCGCGTAGCTTTACTGAGATTAAACCTTCGGTCAGTCTCGTGCAATATACAGGCACTTCAAGCTGCGGCAGAATATACGGTAAGGCTCCGATGTGATCTTCGTGACCGTGTGTAATTACGATACCGCGCACTTTCTCCCGTTTATCCAGCAAATAGCTGATATCGGGGATTACCAGATCAATCCCCAGCATCTCTTCTTCCGGAAACATGAGGCCCGCATCGATGATTATAATGTCATCATCATATTCGATAACCAGCATGTTCTTACCGACTTCGCTGTGGCCACCCAGTGGGATTATTTTCAACTTTGACTTCGGCATAATGTCTCTAAAACAGATTGAGTTGTTTTGACTCTGCTGCCTCTCCTATTTTTCTCGTCTCCCGATCCAGTTCGGCCAGTAATTCCCGGATTTTCAACATATCACTCTGGATTTCATTACGCAGGCTCCGCTGGTGCAGAGCGGCTGCTGGATGATACATAGCAAAGAAAATTCGCCCGTCTTTTCTAATGTATGTCCCGTGTATCTTACTGATGCTCTTCCCGGGAAAGAACATCTCCATCGAATGGCGGCCCAGAGTGATGATTATCTTCGGTTTAACTATCTCCAGTTGTTGATCGAGCCAGAAACGGCAGACGGTTATCTCTCCGGGTAGAGGATCACGATTGTTCGGTGGCCGGTGCTTTACCATATTGGTGATATAGACATCGTTTCTTTTCAGATCGATTGATGCCAGCAGGCTGTCCAGAAATTGGCCGGCAGCTCCGACGAAAGGTCTGCCTTGCTGGTCTTCATGAAATCCCGGACCTTCTCCGATGAACATGATCCTTGCATTTTCAGGTCCCTCACCGGGTACGGCTCTGATCGCTGTTTTACTGAGAATACAGCGTCTGCATACCGCGATTTCCTTATAGAGGTCGATCAGGGTAGACATTTTCAGGAGTCACATATCAAGGTCATATTGTTCGCGGGTATCATAACACGCACTGTTATTCCAGTCAATCGAGAGAGGATTAATGCTACTGTTACGCTGTATCACAGGCTTGTTGTTTCTCGTTGCCGCTTGGTAACGTAATTTCCGGTAATTGTACGCGGACGCCATTCCCAATGTATAATAATCCTATTCGATATTTTGTCAGCCGGGTAATAGCCGGGTGGAAAGGTTTAATCAGGAGTGAATAATAAACAGGATCCCGGCCCTCCATCTGTCAAGTCATTGCCTCTCGGTTGGAAGCGCCCGTTTTACGGTTGGATCATCGTCTCGGTCGGTGTCATCACACAATTTTTTCAGGGGGTGACCGCCCAGGGTTTTTCCACGTATCTTCCTTTCCTTGAGAAGCAGTTCGGTTGGACAAAGGCGGTGTTAGCAGCTCCCCGCTCCGTCACCCAGGTTGAAAACTCAATATTAGGTCCGATCGAAGGATATTTTGTCGATAAATTTGGCCCTCGTATTCTCGCCACCTTTGGCATAATCGTTATGGGATTAGGCCTGATTCTTTTTGGCTTGACCAATGCACTCTGGATGTACTTCTTATCTAATATCGTGATCGCCTTGGGCACCGGTTTCCAGGGTCTCTTGATCATGTCGGTGGCAGTCAATAACTGGTTTCGACGCAAACGGACTATCGCCCAGGCGGTTATGCTTCTTGGTTTCTCGATGGCGGGCCTGGTCGGTATTCCGGCTATCGGGATGGTGCAGACCGCTGTAAACTGGCAATCAGCGGCAATCAGTTCCGGCTTTTTGATCTGGCTTGTCGGCATTCCTTGCGCACAGCTCCTCCGTACATCGCCCGAACCCTACGGTTTACAACCTGACGGGATTATTAACGATGAGGTCGTTCAGCCCGGGATAAACCAGAATACCTCGCACCAGGGGCATATTGAATATGATTTCTCATTAAAGGAGGCGATGAAAACCCCGACTTTCTGGCTGCTGGCAGTCGGTTGGGCCATTGGTGGTACTGCCATGGGCGTGGTGCAGACCCATTTCTTCCTCCATTTGGAGGATGCTGGGGGTGGGGTTGGTCTAACTCACACTACGGCGGTTTTTGTATGGAGTGCCGCCAGTTTTGTAAATATTCCTTTCCGGCTTATCGGAGGTTTCCTTGGTGATAGGTTACCGAAGAATATTTTGCTAGGAGTAGCTACCTCGCTTATGGCTGTTGCTACTTATATTCTTGCAGTCGGCGTTTCATTATCGATGGCGATCGTTTTTGCGGTGATCTACGGTATTGGTTGGGGTATCCGAACCCCTGTGATGAATGCCCTGCAGGCTGACTACTTTGGGCGGCGTTCTCTTGGTAAGATTATTGGTTGGCTCCAGTCTCTAAGTCTGCCGGTCATGATCGCTGCTCCGGTACTGGTCGGGTATATGGCCGATGTGCAGGGAAATTACCGCATGGCTTTTACAATCACTGCCGTCATTAGTATGCTTGGCTCAGTTGCTATCTATGCAGCGACTGCTCCTAAAGTGCCCGGTCATAAGCAGATCTCTTAAAAAATTCTATCTTACACCCGGAGAAACAGTGCATTTTTCTGCGTAAATCCAGTTGACAGAAAATCGTAACTCCGGTATTCTTCGCAGTAAGCAAAACAGGAGGGTAGAGAGTGAGTGCTTTTTTGAATCGTTTTTTACGGGTTAACCTATCCAATGGTACTTTTTCCGAAGAATCGGTAAGTACTTCGATGTTACACGATTTTATCGGAGGTCGGGGATTCGGGGTGAAATTTCTGTACGATGATTTGAAACCCGGTACCGATCCGCTTGGCGAAGACAACGAACTGGTTTTCCTCAGCGGACCACTTGCCGGGACAAATGCTCAGTCTTTTTCACGCTGGAATGTCTTTTTCAAGTCACCACTTACCGGTACCTATTTTTCGAGTTCCGCCGGCGGTCATTGGGCTGCGGAAATTAAATTTGCAGGTTTCGATGGTGTAATCATAAAGGGAAAATCGGACAAACCGGTCTATCTATGGATACATGACGGAAAATATGAGCTGAAAAATGCCGGCTATTTATGGGGACTCGATTGTGATGACACGCACCAGTTAATTCGCGAGGAATTACGTGATCCTTCGGTACGGGTTGCTTGTATCGGCCCGGCTGGTGAAAATGGAGTTAAGTACGCCGGTGTCTTCAGTGACCGCCGTGCTGCCGGACGCGGTGGCGCAGGGGCGGTGATGGGTTCTAAAAATTTGAAGGCAGTTGTCTGCCGTGGCAAGGTAAAGTTGGAAGCTGTCGACCCTGAGGCGTTTAAAGCGGCAGTGAGCGACCAGGTGAAAATCTATCGTAATAATCCTTCCTTCGCTCATTTCGCTAAAAACGGTACCCAGGGTACGGCTGAGGTAACCAACTTGCTCGGCATATATCCCACAAAAAATTTTCGGGAAGGGGTATTAACAGACTGGCGCGCCGTCGATGGTGAAGCTTACACGAATATCCGGGCTCACAAGACCGGGTGTTATGCCTGTATGATCCATTGCGGGAATCTGGCCAAAATATCTTCAGGCAGGTATGCCGGGGCTTGGACGGATGGACCGGAATACGAAACAACCTGGGCTTTCACCGGTCCGATGGGGAAAGCTGACCTTGGTTTGACCGTTGCTGCGGATAAACTGTGTGACGACCTCGGCTTGGATACCATAAGCACCGGTTCGACCATCGGTTTTGCATACGAACTGTTTGAGAAAGGTATTCTTACGAAGAAAGATACAGATGGGTTGGTTCTTAAATTTGGTGACCTTACACCGGTGATGGCGCTGATTCGAAAAATTGCTTATCGTGAAGGCATTGGAGATATTCTCGCTGAAGGTTCATATGCAGCGGGTAAGCGCATTGGTCGGAACGCTGAACAATACTCGATATCAGTGAAGAACCTGGAACTGCCGGCTTACGACCCGCGGGGTGCCAAAGCCCACGGACTAAACTTCCTGACCTGCAATATCGGTGCCGACCACAATTCCGGATATGCCGCGCAGGAAATTTTCGGCTCGCCCAATCCGTTCCCTGTAGACCGTTTTGCTACTGATCGAAAGGGGGAGTTGACCAGATGGAACCAGGACCTGACTGCTTTCTTCGAGACCGGTATCCTTTGCAGTTTTATCCCCTCGATGGATCTGTTACCGGTTGATATTTTCGGTCGGATGCTCGCCGCAGCTACCGGGATCAAGGATTTTCAGGATGCGCAGTATCTCTGGAAAGTCGGAGAACGGATCTTCAATCTGGAAAGAATGTTTAATGTCCGGGATGGGTTCAGTATCGACCAGGATGCCTTCCCGAAACGGTTGACTGATGAGGCCATGCCCTCCGGCCCCTCCCAAGGCCAGGTCGTCGAAGAGAAGACGTTATTGAAAGATTACTACCATGTCAGAGGCTGGAACCAGAAAACCGGAGTTCCAACCCAGGTAAAGTTGAAGGAGTTAGGACTCGCTTTTACTATCGGGAAGTAGTATATGCAGGTGGAAGTGCTTTTTTTCGGGCGGATCAGGGAAGCTACCGGCATATCACAAGAGTTGGTTACGGTAGCAGACGGGGCGACATTGAATGACCTGTTAAAAGTGTTAAAGACGAAGTTTGGTTCTGTTTTAACCCGGGAATTACGTGCGTCTCGCAGGCCGATGGTTCTTGTTAACGGGAGAAATATGCAGTCATTACAAGGTTCCAGGACCGCGCTGCAGGATAAAGATTTAGTCGCTATTTTACCGGCAATGTTTGGTGGCTGAGAAAATCCCGGTGATAAAAAACGATATAAGCGCTGCTGGCTCTCAGAGCCAGCAGCGCTTATTCTTTCAGAGATTAACCTGAAGTCGATACCTTTCAGCTTTTCGGATTGGGCGGGACGCTCACCTGGTTATTGGTTGGTGCATCGTTTTTATGTGTCAGTAGTGAGACTACGACTAGAGTTATAAAGCTGATCGGTACGGAAATAATTGCCGGTTGACCGATTGGGTTGGGCGCCTTTACACCGACGAGATGGTATACGTGTGTGTAGGTATCTTGAGATAACAGGATCAAGGCCAAAGAAGAGACAAGGCCTGCAACGATAGAAGCAAAAATGCCTTTGGATGTCGCTTTCTTCCAGAAGATGATCCCGAAGATCGCTGGTAAGTTGGCAGAAGCAGCTATGGCGAATGCCCACCCGACCAGGAACGAAACATTCATCGTTTTAAAAGCTATGCCGAGTACCATCGCCAGAATACCGACTCCGATCGCGGTAGCCCTGCCCGCGAAAACGATCGCATGATCACTCAAATGCATCCGTCCGAATTTAACCATCAGGTCATTTGCGACTGCTCCGGAAGCGGCAACGATGAGGCCGCTGACGGTTCCCAGGATTGTCGCGAAGGCGATAGCAGTGATGACGGCGAATATCCCGAGCCCGAAAGAGCGAGCAAGCAATGGCGCCGCCATATTCTCGTTGGTAATATCCAGTGAACCTCCAGTCATGGCGCCCAGACCGAGGTAGAGTGTCAGCAGATAGAATAACCCGATTGCGGCTACGGCTACAATCGTCGATTTACGCGCGTACGCCGGTGTCGGCACGGTATAATACCGGATAAGGATATGCGGTAAAGCGGCGGTTCCCATGAACAAGGCGATCATTAAGGACACGAAGTTGAGCCGGTCCATCGGGGTGGCGCCGCGCGCTGGGTCGATCTTGAACTTCAGCCCCGGGACCAGGACATTATGGCCATCGGTCGGGATCTGGTAATATGCTACGACGTGCTTGGCTCCGTCATTAAAGTCTGCTTTACCCCAGCGTATGACGGTGCCATCTTTGATCTTCTGAATAAAAGAGAAGGGATCCAGACTGCCCGTCGATTCGACTTCCTGCCCCTCGATTTCACTGAGATACCCTACCGGGTGGAATTTCCCGTCTGCTTTTGGATAACCGTTATATAAAGTCGGACCGTTTGGTTGAGAAACGATTGATTGAGCTTCAACTAATAGTCCGTTATCCTTATCGAGTTTCCAGTATGTCAGGATAGTGTCTTTTTCAAGCTTGATAAAAGTATTGCTTCCAACCTTGTATTCGCCTTTAACCTGGTAAGAGGTATCTTCAAGCGAAATTCCCCCTGTCCCCGAGAGATCAAACTTGAGTCTGTTTTTCAATTCTTCGGGAATGGTTCCGATACCGCGGACCAGGATCATTGTTACCAGCACTAGAGAGAATACAACCAGCAGACCGCCTTTTATAAACTGTACATAGGTGGTGGATGCCATTCCAGCGGTGGCTACAATCAGGATGACAATTAAACCGACGATTGCCACGCCGGCTTCAAAAGGTAACCCTAACATCGGGGTTATCAACGCCCCGGCGCCTACCATTTGGGGAATCAGGTAAAACAACGAAACGATCAGAGTACTGATAGCGGCTGCCAGAACAACTCCCCGCGATTTGAATTTAGCATTGATCGCGTCAGCAAAAGTATATTTACCCAGTCTTTTCAGGGGTTCGGCGACGACGAATAAGGCTACCATCCAGCCCGCAAGAAAACCGATGGAGTACAGGAAGCCGTCAAAGCCGGCAACCGCAATCATACCAGCGATGCCTAGAAATGATGCCGCCGATAAATAGTCACCGGCGAAAGCAACGCCGTTGACTGTCCAATGGATATTGCCTCCGGCTGCATAATAGCCGCTGGCTGACTTTGTTTTACGGGCGAAAAACCATGAGAGGAAGAGAACTGCTGCGACGAATAAGATAAAGATGACGATAGCTAGAGGTTCGGCTTTGTAGTTCATTTACTGTGATCCCCTTTCGCGGGAGTTGGCTCTCCATCGGCTTTTTCCCGCCTGGAACACAGCCAGTTGTAGATGAGTGCTTGAACGATCGCCATGATAATGAGACCAAAACCAAACGCGATTGCCAGGTTCAGACTTCCGATATCAACCGACAGAGTCTTGGGGCTGAGGACGCTTATCAAGACGAATGCCAGGTATATCGGAACATATATGGCAATCATGATAAGTCCGAGAGTCGATTTGTACTTTTCTGATTTCTCCTTTTTCCATTCTGTTGCCGGACCGTGATCCAAATTTAACCTCCTAAAGCCCAAAAAAGCTTGTCATTCCAGTATTATCCCCGCTCGAAAAGTATTCTTAAGCAGACCATGAATTAACACTTTTCAGATGCAATATCGAATTATAGTAAGTCATAGCGCTTGCTCATGTCAAGAAAATCGGGAGCGTAAATACCTATAAATACACGTATTATTACCTGTTATTCTTTGTTACGAAACAGGTATCGCAAGGTTACTCAAACAGGTTCACTAGCTGATGTTCCGGGAGTTGATTATTGGTATTCTATAAATGATGACGAAAATCTCGTTTTAGAACTAATTAACAAGGGGGACAAATGGCTTCTCATCTAGTGAAAAGGGGAGTCTTCGAAGAGATAGAAGACGAAGAAAATAACATTAAACTCTTCAGGGAGATACAAGCATCCCTGACACAAACAAAGTCTCAACCGGTATTCGGCAATCCTGCCGCTGTCGGATTAGGGGCTTTCGGCGCCACCACGATCTTGTTGCAATTCCATAATTTGGGGTTTGTGGGAACAGGAGTTGTAATGTGGTTGGCCTTTTTCTTTGGCGGACTAGCCCAACTCATTGCCGGTTTTCAGGAATTCCGTACCGGAAATAGTTTCGGATCTGCTGCTTTTGTTACTTACGGATCTTTCTGGATTGCTTTAGGCGGAATATTTCTATCTATCCAGATGAACTTGTTTAGTATCACCGGTACAGATGTCGGTTGGTTTTTAGTGGTATTCACCGGGCTCACCGCTATCTTTTTTATAGGTTCCTTGAGACAGAACGGGGTAATGGCCATGGTTTTCTTAACGCTGCTGATAGGATTTATTTTGCTTGATATCGGTCACCTGGTTCCGAATGCAGACGTATTCAATAAAATAGCCGCCGTGGAATTAATTGCTTGCGCTTTGTTAGCCTGGTATCTGATGGCGCATGTGATTCTCACTCCGTTGCGAATTAAAGTCTCTGTTGGTACTGCTTGGGTTAAATAGAGGTAAATTCTTAATAAATATATCCCGACCGATAGGAGGTTTAGGAATGGAAAAGAAAATATTGGTCCCACTGGACGGAACTGATGTCGGAGAAGCGGTTTTTTCGAAACTTGAGAGTATCGTTCTCAAAGGAATACCTAACGCTGATGTCGAGATTACCCTGCTCAAGGTTATCCCGATAGTTAATTTCAATACTTTGACGACCGACAAAAGAGCGCAGTTGCCCTATACGGCGGAAGATACAGAGGAACACAACAAGAATGCAAATTCTTATCTGGGGAAAACTGCCGAGAAATTGCGCCAGCGAGGATTCCGCGTAACCACAATGGTTAGAATAGGTAGTGCTGCCGAAGAGATCGTCAAAGCTGCTCATGAGACTAACGCCAGTCTTATTGCTATGTCGACTAAAGCGCGAAGTGGTATTATCCGTTGGGCAGTCGGCAGTGTAACCGACGAAGTAATCAGACTCGAAGGAAAGATACCTGTCCTGGCTATGCATGCCGGTCCGCCAGCTACCGAGACCTCGGTATTACCCGTTGGGTCTCTCCAGAGTCTCCTCAAACATGGTTAATCAGTAAAATATAAGCGTGCTGATGAAAAAGGCAATGTCCCTTAATTCATGGGACATTGCCTTTTTTCTATTAAAAACTAATAAACGATAAGAACAGGAATATCAGGTGGCTAGCGTACCTTGGCTCTCACCGTTAATACCGGTATACTACTTTCGTGAAGGACTTTATCGGTGATACTTCCCAATGCCCAGCGGCGTAAACCGGAGCGCCCGTGAGTTGACATTGCAATGAGATCGGCATTCGATTTCTGAGCGGCTTTGATTATTTCCTCGGCGGCATTGCCTTCTGTGATCATGGTTGATACGCTGATTCCTTTTTCTGTGAGTGTTTTAGCGATTTTATCCAGGTACTCTTGAACGTTCCGTTTAATTCTGCGCATGTCATTTTCGCTGTAGGGAAGCTGTGCCGCTGGAGAATCGGTAAGAACGTCAAACGTCAAGTCGGAAATTACCTGTAACAGGATTACTTCCACTTTGGTAGCAGGATTCAGTTTTATTGCCAGGTTCTCGACATTTTTTACGGCGGTTTCGCCTACTTTCGAACCATCCAGGGGAACCAGAATTCTCTCGTACATAATTTCTTCTCCTTAACTACAATTATTTCAAACAGGTGCTTTCGCCAAAAAAGTAGCACTTATGATAGCCATCGTATTAAACTATTGTCAATATTGAGGATAATGATTCATCATCTAGTTTAGCTTATAATTGGAATGAACATCAGATGGTTGATTTTTCAATATTATCGGTAGGTCAGGTTATTATGGAAAAAATAAAAATAGTAATCGCCGATGATCATGATGTGGTCAGAGAGGGCACCCGTTCGCTGCTGGAGAGAGAGAGTGACATGCAAGTGGTCGGTGAAGCTACAAACGGCGAGGAAGCGATCAAACTGATTGAGGATTTAAAACCGGATGTGGTAATCCTCGACGTTTCTATGCCGCGTTTAAGCGGTATCGAAGTCACGCGGCGTATCAAATCCCGCTTCCCGGCTATCGGCATCCTTATTTTATCAGCATATGACAATGATGAATATGTATTTTCCTCACTAGAGGCGGGAGCAGCCGGTTACTTATTGAAAGATGTCCATAGTCGCGAGATCGTGGAAGCAGTGCGATCTGTTTATTCGGGAGAGTCGGTCCTTTACCCTTCGATTGCCAGTAAAGTAATACAAAGAGCAATCGGCGGCTTTGTAAGACCCACTGAAAATAAGCTTGAATCAGACCTTACTGATCGTGAGGTCGAGGTTTTGCGTTTAGCCTCAAAAGGTGCCAGCAATCAGGATATCGCCGATACCCTGTTTATCAGCGTTCGTACAGTACAGGGACATATCAACAATATCTTCCGTAAATTGAATGCCGGATCTCGGACCGAAGCCATATTTCAGGGGGTTAAGCGAGGATTGATCTCCTTCAATGATGTCGCTGATTCCGGATAGTGTTCATTGCTTGTCCGAAATAGTCATTTTGGGGGTGCAAAGCAATCAGGGGAGATGCGAGTAGGACGCCTATCGTTGGTGAATGATGTTCTGCAAATCTGTTGTTACGCTCAGAAAGGTAATTTTACGTATCTCGGATCTACTGCAATAGCGGAGTGATATGAAGAGAATTTTCCATTGGTCGCACTGGCGTATCGGAACTAAGATACTGTTGCTTTTTCTCGGTCTATCAGTTTTATCCATGGGCGTGCTTGGTGCATTTGCGATCGTTAACCTGCGGGATCTCGGTAATTATGCGGTTGACACCAGCAGTGACCTTGGCGAACGGGCTATCTACAATAGTACTGAACATTTAAACAAGCTTGGCGAGCAACTTGTTAATCAAAAAGCGATTGATGTGGCGAAGCAGGTCGAGATGTATCTTGAAACCAAACCTTCCAGAACTATTCAGGAAATGAGAAATGACGCCGATTTACATCAGATCGTTGTGCAGTTGGTAGGTACTTCCGGTTACACTACACTGATCGATCCAGTAAGTAAAGTAATTATTATTCATAAATTTCCGGAGAAGGAACAATCGCTGACATCCCTGATCGGTAGTATTCCATCGTTCTGGGCATTGCTTGAGTCCTCCATAGATCAGCAACATGTATCGGGCTATTACGACTGGATTGAAATAGACGGCTCAAATACTCACAAATATGCCAGTATCGTCGCGGTAAACCATCGCGAATTGCCTCACCTTACACTCTGGGCAACTACATATATCAATGAATTCTCTCAACCAGCCGTGGAAACGGAAAAACAGATAGTCGAAGCTATTTCAGATAGCCGCGCACATATAAATGAGATCGTCACCAGATTGCGTGATTGGTTTCTGGTTATTTTTACGGCATTGGTAATAGTAGTGATCAGTATTGCTCTACTGTTAGCCAGGTTAATCACCAGTCCGGTCCATGCTTTGAAGCAGGGCGCTGAAGAAATTAGTCGGGGAAACCTGGACTATAAAATACAAGTGAACAGTGGAGACGAACTGGGACAACTGGCGAGTGCGTTCAATAATATGAGTACTGCTTTGTCTGAGGAAAAGGATAAGGCTAAAAAAAGCGCTGATGAGAATATCGAAAAAGAAAGGAAAATACAGGAAAATCTCCGCCTGTATCTCCAAAAAATTAGTGAAGCCCAGGAAACCGAGCGGAAGCGGATTGCCCGGGAATTACACGATCAAACAGTTCAGGACTTGATAGTAGTTATCCGTCAACTGGACGATTATAGTTCGGGAAATCCTGAAATTAGTATCCAGCAGATCCGGTCGGAGATTCAGAAAATACTTCAAGAAGTGCGCAGCTTTGGTCAGGAACTGCGGCCTTCGGTACTGGATGACCTTGGCTTGATACCGGCGGTTAAGTGGTTAGCCTCGCTTCTCAACAAGGAACAAATAATCACGGTTGAGACTGTTTTCACCGGCGATAACCGCCAGTTATCTCCAGTAGTCGAGTTGATGCTGTTTCGGATTATCCAGGAGGCTCTGACAAATGTTCGCAAACATTCCAAAGCCGCCAACGTCCTGGTTAAAATGGATTTTTCCGATCAATCAGTAAATATTCTAGTTAGTGATGATGGTGCCGGCTTTTCGATGCCATCGCGGACGGCTGATTTTACCAGATTGGGTAAACTCGGATTAGTAGGAATGGAAGAACGAGTCCAGTTGATTGGAGGAAAAATGGTGATTGAAAGTCAGCCCAATCATGGGGTCACAATCAGGATATCTGTCCCGGTGTAAACTATATCTGCAAACGTCCGGTTTGGACCTTCTTAGTTTTTCTTCTATACGTAACTCGCCATTATGAATTAACTGAATATGGTGCCGTCACTCATACGGTGAGTGATTGTCGCTATTTTTGTTGCCGCAACGTCGTGAGTTACGACAATAACGCCGACATTTTCTTCTTCAACGATTTTTCTCAGGAGACTCAATATCGCCGCGCCGGTGGTCGTGTCCAGTTCTCCGGTGGGCTCATCAGCCATGATCACCCCGGGATGATGCGCTATCGCTCGGGCGATGGCTACCCGCTGCCGCTCGCCTCCGGATAATTCATACGGACGATGGTTAGCACGCCGGTCAAGCCCTACCAACTTTAGACACTCATGCGTCCGGGTTTCACGTTCGTCTCTTTTCCAGCCGGCTATCCTTAACGGAAGCTCAATGTTTTCGTAAGCTGACAGCAAAGGTAGAAGTCCGAAAGACTGAAACACGAATCCGATACGGCGTCTTCGCAATTCCACCAGTTCCTTGTCATTAAGCTGGTTAGTATTTTGATTCTCGATCAGGACATTACCCGAAGTCGGTCGGTCCAGACCGGCGAGTAAATTCAACAAGGTGGTTTTCCCGGATCCGGATCTTCCGGTTATCATCATCAGCTGGTGTGGAAACACATCCAGGTTGACTTCTCTTACGGCGCGTATCCTGCTGTTACCCAGATTAAAAACACGCGATACGTTACGTGCTGAGACGAGAGGAAGGTTATTCATGCTGATCCTCCTTTTCCCCTCGCTCAGGAATGATATTCAGGTGGTCTCCGGATATTTCAACCTTCACTCTCTCGTTCATTTTTAGTTGGCGCATATAAGCATCCGGCAATTGGAGTCTTCCTGCCTGGTCGATAACTACGTATTCATCAAGTATTTCTGCGGGTTCGGGCGGGGGGCGGAACGTAGGTACCCGGAGTGACTCCAGACTCGAGCGCCCATCGCGAATGGTAATCACGCGGTCGACTTGTTGGGTAATACTCAGATCATGGGTTACAATGATGACCGTCACTCCATAGGTCTCATTTAACTTGCGGAAGGCGTTGAGAATTGTAGTTGCTGTTTGACTATCCAGTTCACCGGTTGGCTCGTCGGCTAACAGTAAGGGGGGATTATGAGCTAAAGCAACGGCTATGGCAACTCGCTGCTGTTCACCACCGGAAAGGCGTTCCGGATGGTGATGGGCGCGGTCGGCCAGGCCAACCGCGGTCAATAGTTCTGATGATCTGGCGTGACGTTTCGAATGCGACCATCCCAGTAATTGCAGCGGTAATTCCACGTTCTGCAAGGCGGTCAAATAGGGGATGAGATTTCGCCCCCCCTGTTGCCAGACGAATCCCACATCTTTACGGCGGTAAGCGACAAGATCGCGGGCCGACATATCCAGCAAATCGCGCTGACCGACAATGACTCTTCCGGCGGATGGAGTTTCAAGCCCGCCTAAAATATTGAGAAGGGTTGACTTGCCGCTTCCGCTGGCGCCGATAATCGCTATTAACTCACCGGAGCGAACTCTCAGGTCAAGACCCCGTAAAGCTACCACTTCGAGATCAGCTATCTTATAGATTTTAAAAAGGTCTTCACAAATGATGTAGTAGTTATTATTTTCTGCTGACATAGCTATTCTTCACCCATTCTCAGTGCGCGGTGTAATGCGACCCGTGAGAAGAAAAGGACAACCAGGGACATGGTGACAATAAAGGAAATCGTTAAAATAATGTATGCGATACCGATGGTCGACCAATCGGTTACGATAATAAATGGGGGTACGACGATTTCGCCTTTTTCCGTAAGCTGCAGGAAAGGCATCATTATGCGGCTGAGTTGGCTGCCTAACAGGGTGCCGATACCCATGCCCAGTCCGATTATCAGGATCTGCTCGGTGCAGACCAGACTGATTATTTGTTTCCAGGAAAATCCCAGTGTTCTCAGTATTGCAAATTCGAGATGGCGTCCCCGTGCCGCCAGGTAAGCATATACGACGAATCCCATACCGCTGACAAGTACCACTCCGACAAAGGCGATTAACAAAACCCCGGCCCAACCGGCAGCCACCAGCGGGTCAGATTTCTGTGCTTTGAGCATCGCTTCCTTGTCATAGAGAAAATCAGCTTTGTAACCGGGTGTTTTTAAAATATCAACAGCTTTAGCTCTTGTTTGTTTCTCTTCGGTTAGATCCAACCATACTTCGTTAGGATACAAGCGGTTGTTGCTGGCCAGACCGGAGTAAGCCAGGCGATCATAATTGAGTAACAAGAAAGGTTTTTTGTCTGGATAAAGCGTCGGGAAATAGTCTACCTTTTCTTCAACACTGATCGTCACAAATTGTCCTGGAATGCGAATAGTCAGCCAATCTCCAACGGAAACCCCGACAGCATCGAGAAAGGATTGACTGACGATAGCCGATAAAGGCCGGGAATCATAGTTGGGGAATATGCCGCGGAAAGTAATCCGGCCACTCCAGGAATATTTTGCAGAAGATTCGCCGTGATAAACGATGGTCCGTTCTTTTGTCAAGGTGTCGGTTGTTCCCAGACGGGCATTACCGCTACCCTGTGCTTCCGATAAAGCCGTCCATTCGCTGATATCTTCGAAATCCTCGATTATTGTGGGCTCTTTCTGATTCAGGACGCGGACCTGGAGGTCATCCATGAACAAACCCTGTAATCCCGTTGTGCCGATCACGGACATGTATATGCAATGTAGCCTGATCGGAAATACAGGTAAATTTCCGAGCGAATCATGGAGGTCGCCCTCGATATACTGCCAGTCGCTATACAGCATTTCACCAAGGGTGATATCCCGGTAGAATCCTCTCCCGTCCTGTATCCGGGCTATCAGGGTGAGTCTTGCTGTAACCGATCTGGTAGCAAAGGAAGACTGCGGAGTAGGACTGTATAACGGGGATATCCAGAGGCCGATGGCTTCTGTCTTGTCAGGAAGGAGAATCCCGGATTTTTCTATCTTGTCTTTGTTCAGGATTTCTATGATACTCGGCACAGTTACTTCTGAAAAATCACTGCGGTACCAGATGACATCGCCAAATGTCGCGGGATCAACCGCCAGGATATCACTGTCGGTTTGAGTGAAAGTGCCCACGGTAGCAGTCCCCCGGTACGCTAGGCTGACAGTTTCGATACCATCGATTTTCGAATAGGTATCGAACAGTTCCTGTTTGCCGGTTCCATAAGCGATCGGGCGTTCCAACCGGACTTCGCTGCCGGAAGTATAAGCGACGCGCTCAACGTAGCTTCGATTGAGTGTTCCCAGAAAGCTGGCTGAAAACATCCCGACACTTGCTGCCATCATTAGTAACAATATCAGTCTGCTGTAGTGAATGGGGTTCCTCGCCATGTAGCGAAGCGTTAATGTAAACACCGAACTGGTGACGTAATGACTTAGCCTTGAGATCAGGTTGATCAGCAGTGGGAACAGACGCAGGAAAACAATTGCTACCGCCAGCATGAAAAGAATTGGCGTGATCAGTAATATCGGGTCCACGCCAAGATCCCCGAACATTTTTTGAGTAAGTAGACCGCCTCTCTGTCTTAACTCGTAATATAATCCTCCGCCGGCGATGAGGAAGATGATATCCAGATAATATCTCTGCCATACCGGAGCGCGTGGTGGCCGGGCGACCATCTGCCGGTGGTGGAGAATGCCGCGCCGGGCTGCCTGCACTGCCGGTACCATAAAAGCCAAAAGACATAATCCGGCGGCGACCGCCGCTAAAATCAGCACCATCGGAGAATACCGTATCGGTAGTAGTCCCCCGTCAGTAAGAGGGATAAAGGGGCCGGTCTTGCCCAGCATCCCGAAAATGAATGCCCCGAGAAAAGGACCGACAACTCCGCCAAAAGCGCTGATCAGGAGACCCTCCATTAAGAATATCCCGAAAATCTGGAAGGTACTGGCGCCGCGGCTTCTTAAGAGTGCGATTTCGCCGGACTGCTGTTCGATAACCATACTGGCTACAGTAGCGATGTAATAGAAGATAATTGCTACTATTTGAAATACCAGCAGATATAGCGGAATCTGTGTGTACAACTGTTTTTTGAGAAACTCGGCGATAACTGCGTCGAGGCTGGTGAAAACAATGGCATTGCTCACCTGGGTGGTAATGCCGGACTCCACCATATTTACCGATTGTGCGATGGACTTGGCGTTGGAAGAATTGATCTGTGAAATATCGACGAAATAGTACCAGTGACATCCGATTCTGGTTTCCGGAGAGAGTGTACCGATCAGACCAAAAACAGTCTCGTGGGTCACAAACAAGGGTACCACTATGTTTTCACTGGGTGGTACGTCGAAGGCGTCCTTTTTTAGGAACCAGTATTCTTCGTTCAGATCCAGGGGTTCGATCAATCCAACCAGGCGGACGCTGATCACTACAGGATTGGTTCCTCTCCCTTCCCTGAAGAAAACCAGACAGTCACCGACAGAGGCGTGCATCAACGCGGCGGTTTTAGGACTGAGCAATCCTTCGATTTCAATATCAGGATTGGTCAGTTCTGCGGGCAGCAGCATACCTAGCGATCTGGGATCGCTGCTACTCGATATCATCTCCAGAGAAGCGGTTTCACCGCTGAACCCCGGCATACGACCTGCAACAAGTCTTACATGCTGTTCAAGATTTGAAAACGCCTGGAAATATCCCTGTGGGCGGGTGGAATCGGTGGGGATTGATTGCCCTGCCACCATCACGTTAAAATCTTGCGTTTGCAGAGCAGTCTCTTCCCGGTGAATTAGATCTCCCAGATAGAGATCCACATTCTGTTTGATATAATCGCCTATGGAATCGTAGTTCTTACGATCGATTGGATTGTTCGCTGAATAAACGTCAAGATTAAGTAATGGCGCTGACTGTTTCTCCAGCGCATGCTGCAACCCCAGATCGTTCAGTGCGTTGGAATATAGTGGCGTACTGGCTAAGATCGCAACAGCGACAACGACGCCGATAACGATGCTGGAGAGTAACCGCCAGTGGGATCTACTTCTTTTTAGAACTATCTGTAAGGCGTTGATCAGAATCGACATTATCTATACACTATCACCCCTGATTCTTTGAGTTTCGGTATATATTCTTCCACCGATTTCGCGCTCAATGGATTATGCGAAAAGTCGAGGATATCTCCTGATGAGATACCCGGGCAATCGAGCAGCGGTGCAATATCAGAAATGAGATTATACTGTAGATTCAGGCGGGCAATGGAGTTCATATTTTTTAGTGACGATATGTCCGCTATCTGGTTTCCGGCAAGGTAAATAGTATTCAGTTTCTCCAGTGAACTTAGATAAGAGATATCGCTGATCCGGTTGTAGGAAAGGTCGATGCCAGCCAGACCGGTGATGTATCTCAGGGGAGAAATATCTCGAATTTGGTTTCCCCTGATCCAGATCCAGTTGAGTCGTGTCAATTTTGCCAGAGGGCTGATGTCAGAGATCTGGTTGTTTTCCAGCCATAGTTTGTTAAGTCCGGTGAGTTGTATTAACGGAGCGATCGAGTAGATCCGGTTATTATTGAGTGAAAGGACCGTCAAACGGCGCAGCGAGCCGAGTGGGATGATATTCGTGATGTCGTTTCCGTCCAGGGATAAAGTAGTTAAGTAAGAAAGATGAGTTAATTCTGTGAGGTCGGAAATACGGTTGTTTGGTAAACTTAACATAATAAGACTGGAGCAGCTTTTAATACCGGTGAGATCGGTTATGCCGCGCCCGCCGGCATAAAGAGAAGAGATCTTATTCAAGTCCGAGACATAAAGAATCCCCTCTGGCTTACCGATTGCCTCTCGGATTACTTTTTCCAGGGCGGGGTCTTTGAATTCAGCCCGTGTAGTATCGATATCCTTTGATTTCCAGATAACGGTCACCCCCCGTTTTTCTAGCTGGGGGATGCTTGAATTTACCGAACTAACCGTTAATTCATTGTCTCTCAGGTCGATCATATCTCCGGGACCGATTCCAGAGTTGTCTATCAGGATGTCTATAGTACTTAGCTGGTTTTGGTGCAGATCCAGAAGGGCAAGCCCGGTTAATTTCACCAGGGAATCGATATTTCCTATCAGGTTACATGCCAGTGACAGTTCGGTAAGACTGATCATATTTACCAGCGGCGAGATATCTTTCAGATCGTTATTATCGAGAGATAATCTAGTCAGATTGGATAGCTTTTTTAATGGTTCAATATTCTGGATATTGTTGGCATTCATTGCAAGGCGGTTAAGCGTGGTAAGGTAGGAGATAGCCGAAATGTCGTTGATCAAGTTGTTGCTTAGATTCAATCTGGTTAGCTTGTTGAGCGTCTGAAGCGGTGAGATATCCGTTATATTGTTCTCGTTAACTGATAGCTGTATCAAGTTGGCAAGTGGGGAAAGAGGACGCAGATCAGAAATTGAATTCCGGTCGAGAGATAGATTCACTAATTTGTCTAGCTGGGATAATGGCGTAATATCGGTAATCCTGTTGCTGTTCAAACTGCATTCGGTAAGTTGACGCAATGAGCTCAGTGGTCCAACATCTGTAATTTGATTTACATCCAGATTGATGGTATTGAGATTTGCCAGTTTGGATAATGGTGCCAGGTTACTGATCTGGTTTGCACTCAGATTCAGGCTTACCAGGTTGATTGCCAGTTCGAGTCCTTTGAGATCGGTGATGCCACGGCCCCGGGCATCGAGATCACGTAAAGCAGCCAGATCGGATGCGGTAACTGGTTTATCCAGGATCCCGGTGGCTTCCCGTATAGCGCTGAGCAATCCTGTATCTTTAATGTCTACCGGTGTTTTGTCTACAACTTTTTCTTCCCAGATTACATTAACGCCCTTGTCTCTCAGGGCCGGGAGGTTTAATGTGATCGATTCGGAATTTAACATATTGCCGGTGAGATCAACCGCGTCATTCTTGCCAAGACCGCGATTCAACACCAGCGGTTTGATATTACTGATACGGTTATTACTTAGATCGACATAAACCAGATTTACCAGGGAACCAATTGATGTAATATCCTCGATCTGATTATTGCCGAGATGCAGTCTTTTCAAACTGACCAGCGTATTTAAAGGTGTCGCACTGGTTATGAAATTGCCGGTTAGCCGTAAGCTATTAAGTTTGTTTAGCGATGTGACCGCTGATATATCGCGGATACGGTTATTCTCCAGAGAAAGAGTGACCAGATTGGCGAGTTGTTTTAAAGAGTCAACGGAATTGATCTGGTTATTGTTAAGAGATAAATATCGCAGTTCTTTTAGATCCTTTAATTTTGTGATCTCGGAGATCCGGTTGTCATTCAGCGACAGGTATGTTAAAGAAGTCAGGGAAGCTAGTAACGAGATGTCTGTTAGTTGGTTATCATTAAGTGAAAGTTCCAGGAGCCCTTTGCATTTTTCTATTCCACTCAGGTCTGAGACATTCGCCGAGTTTATCGAAAGGGCGGTCAGTCCTTCAAGGGAAGAATTATACAAAATGCCATCGGGGTTATTCAGCGCTTCACGAATGGCTTTTTCTACGTTGGTATCTTTGAACTTCGCAATCGTTGAAGAATCGGGAGATAGCGACCAGGCGATCGAGATTCCTCCGCGCTGTAATCTGGGAATATGTGAAGTTGTAGAGGCATTGTCCAGCGGATTATTTTTTAAGCTTATTGCGGTCCTGCCGGTGAGTCCCATGCTGATCAATGGTTCCGCATTCACTATCTGATTTCCATCGAGTATTATCTGGTTCAAGGAAGTCATTCCGATGAGATTGGGTAATGCTGCGATCCGGTTCTCATTTAAGTTTACGGTTTTTAAGAGTTTCAGATTTTCTATTGGAGCGGCATTACTGATATTGTTTTTCTGTATCGAAAGGTTTACCAGGCCATCCAGCGATGCCAGGCATGAAATATCGGTTATCAGGTTGTTATCCAGATTAAGATCAGTAATACTTGCCAGTGTAACGATGGGGGAAATATCGACGATGTTGTTGCTGCTGAGATCCAAAGATTTCAAGTTGGTGAAATTTTCGATGCCGGTAATATCGGTGATTTCTTTGTTTCGAGCGGAGAATGATTCTAGTTTAATACAATCCGAGACATAAAGAGTCCCTTCAGCTTTGCCAGTGGCTGTTCTTACCGCAGCTTCAAAACGGGGGTCGAAAAAATTAACCGGTATCGTATCTGATGGCTGGGCGGTCCAACGAACATTTACTTTCCTTGCCCGGAGTTGACTGATATTGATATCAAGAGCTGTCCCGCTTAATGGGTTGTCTCTTAAATCAACGGTGTCGTTCTCGCCGATTCCTCTGTTATTAATTAATGGGGTTATCTCCGCGATGCGATTTTTCCGGACTCCCAGGTAGGATAATTTGTTCAGGGATGCCAGCGGGCTGATATCGGAAATCTGATTTTCGTCCAGTGATAAAGAAATCAGGTTGGTTAGTGAGGAGAGTTGGGCGATCGACCCGATCCGGTTATCTTGTAACCACAAACGAATCAAATTCTGGAGTGAAGATAAAGGTCTGAGGTTATTGATTTGATTGCGGGCTAGATTGAGCCGTGATAAATTGGCAAGGTTGCTCAATCGTGTTATGTCGGTAATTTTATTTGAGTCCAGAGACAGGCTGGTCAGTTCGGTCAAACTGGCGAGAGCTTTCAAATCGGATATCTGATTATCATACAGGTCCAGGCTATTCAGTTTTGCCAGTTGTGCTAAAGGTGTTATGTCGCTGATACCGTTTCCGTTTAATGACAGCGACTTTAGTTGAGTAAGACTGCTTATCGGCGATAGATTGGTTATTTTGTTTAGATCCAGGTTGAGAATGGTTAGTTGTTGTAATGAAGTTAGTGGTGCGATATCTTCAATCAGGTTGTTATTCAAACTTAATCTGACCAGTTTGTTAAGAGAAGTGATAAAAGAAATATTACTGATCTGGTTGTTGTTCGCAACGAGTGTGCGTAAAGTTTTTAGATTGCTTAGGGCGCTTATATCGACCAACTGGTTACTCGAGAGGTATAGATCGTCCAGGTTGGTTAGCGAGGATAAAGCTGCGACATTTGAAATCGAGTTCCCGTCCAGAGACAGTGTCGTAAGGCTGGTTAACCGTGATAATGGCGCCACATCCGTAATCCGGTTGCTGGATAAGTTCAGCTCTTTTAAAGAACGTAAGCCGGACAGGGCGGAAATATCGCTGAGATTATTGCAGGCAAGACTCAGTTTTGTTAACCCGGAAAGAGATGATAATGGTGATACATTCGCGATTCGGTTACTGTCAAGGCTCAGAGTGGTAACGTTTACCAGCAGACTCAAAGGCGATAAATCGGAAATTTGATTCCCGTTGAGGACGATATTTTCCAGTTTTAACAACTGGGATAATTGTTTGATACCGGAGATATTGTTACTGGCCAGATTGAGTGATTGCAGACTGACACAGTTTTCGAGACCGTCTAGATTGACAATTTTTCGTCCCGGAGCATTAAAAATAGTAATTTGGCTTAAATCATCAGCAAAAATATCGCCGGTCGGTTTTTTTATCGTTTCTCGCAGAGTAAGTTCCAGATTGAAATCGGTAAAAGTAAGCGGCTTTTTCTCCCGCGTCGGGTTCTTCCATTCGATGGTAACCGAACGCTGGGTAAGTTGCGGGAGATATACGGTCAAAGAGCGTTGATCCAGAGGATTGCCTCTCAAATCTATCGAGTGCCCTCCGGTTAAAGAGCCGTTGATGACCAGCGGTCCGATATCGGCAATTTTATTATTCTGCAACCATAGCCAGGTCAGGTTGGGTAATGAAGCCAGCGGCGAAATGTCCTGGATCTGGTTTCCGGAAAGACCAATCCGGTCCAGGTTTACCAGGGAACCCAGGACGGTGATATCTTCTACGAGATTATTGCCAAGTCCGAGCTGAACCAACTTCGTCATATCGGTTAAAGGTGAGATATCTGTAATCTGGTTTCCGGACAGGGATAGTTCCTGAAGTTCTCGGAGTGCCTTTAAGGGAGTGATTTCAGTAATTTTGTTATTGGACAATTGCAGATAGGTTATCTCGGTTAGCGAAGACAGGGCAGAGATATCATTAATCTGGTTGTTCGCCAGCGATAACCTGGTAATTCTGTTCTGTTTTGAAAAAGACGGGAGATTGCGTATCTGGTTTCCGTTTAAAGATAGCTGGGTCAAGCCGGGCAAGTTTGTCAGAACGCCGATATCTTTAATATTGTTCCAATCAAGAATAAGCTCTTCCAGCTTTGTGAGATTATTCAAGGAGGAAATATTTGATATCTGATTGCCGCTCAGGTCGAGTACTTTCAAATTCAGGCAGTTCTCCAGGCCGGTGATATCTTTTATCCCTTTCGATGGCGCAGAAAGTTTGGTGAGCCCGGATAATTCGGAGATGCTGAGTTCACCCGCGGACTTTTTCAGGGTAACGCGGATCGCAGCTTCCAGGTTGGAGTCGGGTATGATCGATCCTGTGCTGGTGTTCTTTTGTCCCGATTTAGTATTTCTATCGGTAACTGGATTGCAGGCGGTGGCAGAAAATAATACTGTGAATAATAGAAAAAGTATAGAGGCCCGAAAAGAAAACAGCTTGATTGAAGCTGATTGCTTTTTCGTCATAACGAATAAAAACCCTCCGCAAGAATATAAAACAAGTATATTTTATATACCTGTTTGCCGCAGCCTGCTAATACTACTACGAAAAAAAATATTTTACAACCCGAGTACAATTGGTTGCAGACGAAAGGATTGTTAATTCCGTCCGGTTGTCAAATAATCATTGTCACACCCGAGCTTTTTCGCTATTCTAGAGTAGCGTTTATTGAGAAAATATGAACTATCGGGGTACTGTTCCAGAGAAAGTTTTTGCGGGACGGTTTGCTGCGGAAAGACTCCGGTTCTGTCAGGAGTTTATTGCGCAAAAAAAAGCCGTACTCGCACGAATAGAAACCGATATCAGGGTGCAAATCCAAAACCGGAATGAGGAGGTCACCTGTCGCAAAGGTTGTGCGGTATGTTGCGTGCTCTATATTGAGGCGAACATCCAGGAATGCGAAGCGATTGCCTTTTATCTGGACCAGCGGCGCAACCTTCTTGCAGGATTTTTACAACGGTATGCGGGCTGGCGGGAGCGCATGCAGAACGCTGGTCAATCATTCTATCAAAGCGAAATATTGCTACATCGGGATTCGCGGTATGGCTACTCGGCAAATGACCAGGTTCACCTGGTAGAAACGTTAAAGGACTATCATAAAAAAAACCTGCCCTGTCCGTTTCTTGAGGATGAGGCATGTTCTATTTATGAGGTCAGGCCGTATGTATGCGCTAATCATTATGTGACCAGTCCCGCTGCTTGGTGTCGTGCCGAAAACTGGTTTGATCCGGATTACCCGGATAAACCTGTCATATATATGACTGAGATCAGCGAATTAGAAAGCCGCTCGTTTTATTTGGGGCTCAAGAAACCGGTGATCGGTTTCATGCCTACCATGGTCTTCCGGATTTTAACCGAGGGGTTTGATTACATTGTTGAATCAACCGGATAGCTGTTAGATCGTCGCTTAAACAGACAATAGAAAAAAGAAGAGAAGGCGGAAATGGAATACGATTTTGATCGCATACTTGATCGTTCAGCGAGTGATTCGGCAAAATGGAACACCAGAGCTATGTTTGGGGATGACGATGTTATTCCTATGTGGGTAGCTGATATGGATTTTCCGATCGCCCGGCCGATCACCGAAGCCCTGCGAAAGCGTACAGAACACGCAGTATACGGCTATTCGTACGTTCGTAACTCGCTTTTGGAAGCGGTAGTAAACCGGATGCATCAAAAATACAACTGGAAAATCGATCCGGAGTGGATCGTCTTTACCCCGGGAGTGATACCAGCGTTGAATGTAGCCATCCGTGCTTATACACATCCCGGAGATGAGGTTATCATCCAGGATCCGGTGTACCATCCTTTTTGGTCCGCAATCAAGCAAAGCGGTTGTGTGGTTGCCAGTAATCCGCTGCGCTTTGAGAACGGACGATACACTTTTGATGTCGCGGATCTTGAATCGAAATTTGTCTCCAATCAAGGCATGAAGCCCGTTCCCTCGCGGGTGAAGATGATGATTCTGTGTAATCCGCATAATCCCATCGGTCGTGTCTGGAAGTTGGATGAATTAAAAACCATCGGTGAGATCATTATTAATAATGAAGCCATCGTTGTTTCCGACGAAATACACTGCGAGTTGTTATATAAGGGCCAGAAACATATTCCCTTTGCTTCCATTTCTGATGAATTTGCACAGAGTTCGGTGGTTTGTCAGGGCGGTAGTAAGACTTTCAATCTGGCCGGCATCCCGGCATCGACGATCATCATTCCGAATCCAAAACTCAGGAGGGCATTTAGTAATGCCCGATCCGGAATAGTGCCGCAGCCTAGTGTTTTTGGCTTAGTTGCCCTGGAGGCTGCGTACCGGGAAGGAGATGAGTGGCTTGAACAGGTGCTGTCCTATCTTGAAAAGAACCTTCAACTTCTGGAGAGATATATTGCTAAAAATATTCCTCAGATTTCGGTAATTAAGCCGGAGGGCACCTATCTGGTCTGGCTCGATTGTCGCAAACTGGGACTGGATAATCGAAGTATGCAGGTATTTTTCAGGGAAAAAGCAAAAGTCGGTCTGGACGACGGTTATATTTTCGGTCCGGCTGGAATTGGCTTTCAGAGAATGAATATCGCTTGCCCGAGTACGATTTTAACGGAAGCTTTGAAAAGGATCGATCAGGCGGTTCATAATTTATAAAGGGCACCGGGAAGAAGTAGCATTATCGCTAGGACAGACTTAGAAGCAGTTTGATCCTTTCTTCAACCAGTTTCATTACCTTATTATCGACCTGGCCTAGCCTTCTGATCAGTTTCTTGGTTGAAAGCGGTCGGATATCTTCACACTTTACATAACCAGTCTGTTGTAAAAATTCAGCCTGTAACTCTACGTGGGTAGGGATCCCTTTGCGGTTGAAAGTCAGCGGGAGAATGATGACCATTTCCGCCAGGCTACGGTTGAACATGTCATCGGAAATTATTAGCGCCGGCTTCGGCAAGAAAAGTTCTTTTCGACCGGTCGCACTCAGATTAACCAGCCAGATTTCGCCCCTGTTTACGTCCACGGACTTTTTCTATTTCCCTTCTCGGGATATTTGATCCCATT
>JBBITI010000038.1:0-25829 GCA_037440885.1 Dehalococcoidales bacterium
TTGCTCAAAGAACAACTGAGCGAGGTTCTTTCGGAAATGACTCCTCGTGAACAGCGGGTGTTGATTTTGAGGTTCGGTTTGGAAGATGGCCGCAGCCGGACGCTGGAAGAGGTCGGCCAGGAATTCAATGTCACCCGGGAACGCATCCGGCAAATCGAAGCCAAAGCTCTCCGAAAACTGCGGCACCCCAGCCGCAGCCGCCGCTTGAAAGATTATCTGGAATAGTCAAGGTCATCATTATTTAACAGGACTGGAATTATGAAAGCTGATTTTGCCTTCATTTGCGATTTCGCCGAAGCGGCAGCCAAGCTTAACGCTCTCGGCATTGGTTTCGACACCATCTTCGCCACCCAGTTGCCGGTCAGGCATCCTCATTTTTCCCTGGTTATGCAATTGCGGTCGTCTGCAGCTGAGGCTGGGCATAAACGCATCCAGGTTAATCTCATGAACGATGATGGCAAAGACATCATCCCGCCGATACAGGGAAATTTCATCCTGCCGCGTACTGAAGGCCGTTTGCATAGCATCGGCCGTTTCGTCATGGAATTCAACAGCGTTGAATTTATAGCTTACGGGACCTACACGGTAATTGTGGCGGTTGAAGGGCTTGAGGTTGCTTCGCTTCCCTTCCGGGTCGCTCCGCCTCCGCAACCTCAGGGTTCTCCTGATTAGCAGTCTCCGGTTGCTCCGGATATCAACCTACAGATGTATGATATTTATGTCAGCTTTCCCGTCTTTGATGTCCAGGACACCTACAGTTCCCAGACCTTGTCGGTAATGCAGGAAGGTGGGGCTGCCAGGGCTCACGAAGAGCATCCCTTCGTAGCTTTCGACTACCGTTTTATGCTGGTGTCCGAAGACTACTATCTCCGGGATTTCCATGTTCTTTAGCTCCAAAACCCGGCGATGTGGTGGCGGCGGGGGATTGAAATATTTGGGACGTTCGTGGATTAGCCAGATACGGTGCCCCTCTATGTCCAGTACGTGTTTCTTCTGTACCCGTGTATCCGCCAGGGTGGTGCCGTAATCATCGTCACCCTCGGCGGCGAGAACCGGGGCGATCCGTGCCAGGTCATCGAGCACCGAGCGATAATAAATATCACCGCAGTGCATGATTAAATCCACCCCTCTAAACGCTACCTGTAACTCCGGTAGCGGTAGTTCTTTCGCCGCTTCCGGGATGTGTGTATCGGAGAGTAAGCCGATCCGCATTTCAAGTATTACCTTTCAGCCAGTAAATTCATTATTGACTGGTAGAAAGTGACTTTAGCCGAGTACCGGGCCTTTGTCAAGAAAAAACGATTCAATACCCCCGTGTTGTGTTAAAATGAACCAGCAGAAGAAAGATGATTCCGATCAAATTATTGTTGACTAATTTTATGCCCTATCGGGGCGAGATCGCCCCCATCGATTTTTCCGGGATTCGTATTGCCAGTATCTGCGGCAACAATGGCGCCGGTAAATCATCCCTGATCGATGCTATGACCTGGGCTTTATGGGGCAAGACCCGCTCTAAAAGTGATGACGAATTGATCCATCAGGGTGAGCACAGCATGCAGGTCGTCTTCGATTTCGCTGTCCGTTTGCAAAAATACCGCGTTATCCGCAAACGATCCCGCGGTAGAAGCAAAAGTTCCGGCGGTCAGAGTTCACTGGACTTTTTCATCGCTGCCGGAGAGACTTTCAAACCGCTGACCGGCGACCGTATTGCCGATACCGAAAAGAAAATCATCGAAACTCTCCATATGACCTATGAAACTTTTATTAATAGTGCCTTCCTGCGGCAGGGCCACGCCGATCAATTCACCGTCGCCCGTCCGGTAGAGCGCAAGGCCGTCTTAACCAGTGTCCTCGGGCTCGATGAATACGACCGTCTGGAATCCGGGGCAAAGGAGTTCGCCGGCCAGGCCGAAGCCAACCGCTTGTCACTTGAAAATAATATCCGGGATATTGATGCAGAGTTGCTTCACCAGCCAGTATATGAATCGGAACTTGCGGAAGCCAGGCGTCAGCTTGACGAAATTGAAAATAGTGCCCGCGGGCTTGAGTCTCTCCTGGTTCAACTCCGGTCGGAAAAAGAAGTGCTAGCCGCAAAAAAGGCGCAACTAAATCAACTGGAAGACCAGGCAAACCGGATCAAACTTGATATGAATCGCTGGTTGGACACTTCCCATCAGCATTCTCTCCGGGTGCAAGCATACCGCCAGTTGTTGGATCAGCGTCTGGCAATCGAAACCGGATATGAACGTTTGGTTTCTTTGCGGAAGCTAAACGAAGAATTCACCCGGAAACTGCGTATAGTAAATTCGATGCAGGATCGGCACTATAAGCTCGAAGCTGCTGTTGCTAAGGCAAGCCAGGCATTGCTCCGTGAACATGATCTGGTTAAAATCAACCTCGATGAGTTGCAGCAGAAATGGCAGCGAAGCGCTGCCCTGAAAACCGAGATGCAAACCGCCCGGGACGAACTTGCACGGTTAGAGGCTGACGAAAAGGACCTCTCGGATAAAAAAGAAAATTATCAGCATCAGGTAAATGAAACTAAACGGGCCGAGGCGGACCGGGTTCGCCTGGAGAATGAAATAACGGAAATCTCGGAAAAGCTCAATATCCTGGAGAAAGAAACCGGCGCTCATTGCCCCTTATGTGAACGTGAGTTGGGTGTCGATCATATCAAGCTGATTAAGGAAAAATTTAGTCTTGAATTGTCCCGAAAATCCGGGCTCATACAGTCGCTGCTGACTCAGATAACTGCCGGGAAAACAGAAACCGGGCGAATCGATAACGAACTCCGGCAATCTGACGCCCGGCTAAGAAAAACGCGCCAAATTGTTCAGGCAAAATCTGCTCTTCTGGAGCGGGAGATCGCCGAAGCTGAAGAAGCCGGTAAGATGCTCGCTACCCGGCAGCAGCTGTTGCAAACCATCGAAGAACGGCTTGCTGCTAGGGCTTATGCTCAGGAAGAACAGCAAGCTCTCCGGCAGCTTGAGATCGAGATAAAAGAAATAAATTTTGATCCGGACGAGCATGATAGGGTAGCTTCTGAAATAGCTGGACCGGCTCGGGACTTTGAAAACCGTAAGCATCGGCTTGACGAAGCCGCACGGCTCATCAGTCAGGAATCGGAAGCGGTACAGGCCGCCGAACAGGCCGTGCGTGAACTTCAATCCAGCCTGGACGATTGCGCACGCCGGAAAGTGGATCTATCAACCGAAGTGCAAAAATTGCCCTCGGTAGTACTGGCGCTGGCCGAGACCGAAAAGCAGCATCAGGAGTACGCTGATCGGCAAAAGGCCGTCCGCGAATCCTATGGCAGCGCTCGCGAAAAATTAAACCGGTGTGTGGAGTTGAAATCAATCCGCAGCCAGAAAAATGAATCACTCCGGCAAGCAGCGCATGAAGTCGGGATCTACCGTGAATTAGCGGAAGCTTTCGGTAAAAAAGGCGTGCAGGCTCTACTCATCGAAACAGCTTTGCCCGAGATCGAAGCCGAAACTAACCGCTTGCTCTCCCGCATGACCGATAATCGCCTGCACGTGAAATTCGAGACCCTGCGCGAGACCAGGAAAGGCGATCTTTTGGAAACGCTGGATATTAATATCTCTGATGAACTGGGGACCCGCAGCTACGAGATGTTCAGCGGCGGTGAAGCCTTTCGCATCAATTTTGCCATCCGGGTAGCCCTATCCAAATTTCTCGCCCGGCGAGCAGGAGCCCCCCTGCCGACGTTGATAATCGATGAAGGTTTCGGCACCCAGGACGCCACCGGTATGGAAAAAATCAGAGAAGCGATTACGTCGATTCAGGATGACTTTGAAAAAATCCTCGTGATTACCCATGTCGAAGAATTCCGGGATGCCTTTCCCGTCCGGATCGATATCGTTAAAGGCTCGCACGGCTCGACCGTCGAAGTTAGTTAATGAATCAATAATCCTTGTTGTTATCTTTCGCTTTCTTCAAGCAGTCCCGGTGGTGGTTCTCTGTGTATCAAACGGTAGGCTTCGACAGTCAATTTCGCCAATCCGCTGCGCAGCTTGTTTTTTTCTTCCGGGGATAGATTGGAGAATATGCGGTTGATCGACTCGCGGGTCATCTTTGAAATCATTTCCCGGCCTTTCTCGGTGATGAATACTTCGTATTTCCGTTTGTCCGTCCCAGCCTTTCTCTTGTTTACCAGGCCCTGTTTGGTCATCCGGTCGATCAGGGTCGATATTGAGTGGTGCTGACGCTGGGTGATCTTGACTAGTTGGTTGATCGTTGTCAAGCCGTTGCTTTCGTTAATAATATCCAGGATATGAGACTGTTCCGGGGTCAGGTCATATTTCGCCAGCTCCATCTCACGCGACCTGGCAATCATGAACCTGGTATGGTCCAGGATGCGCCACAGAGAGAAATTGTTGTCTGTCGCCATGCCCCGCCAGCGGGTATTTTCCTCCATCGCTTGCTCCTTCCCGGTTAACCTGGCTTAAAAGATAACGGATTCTACCACATTCTGCCAAATTGTTGTACACAAAACCCCGCTTGCTTCATCTTCGCTCATTGCGCTTGGGAAAGGTCGCGGTTATAATGCCAGTCAGTCCTGATCGTGGAGGTTAACCGGATGTCAATCGATGCTGTTCTTGATATTTTGAATGCCCGCTCCGTCGCCGTGGTCGGCGCTACCCGGGTTGGCGAGTGGGGCGGTGGTGGTTTTGTCGCTGGTCTGACTCTTTACGGCTACCGGGGTCCGGTTTACCCCATTAACCCGAAATACGATGAGATTCGTGGCTTGAAAGCCTATCCGTCCTTGAGAGCGGTCCCCGGGACGGTCGACTACATTATTTCCAGCATTCCTGCCCGGGATGTCCCGGCGATGCTGGAAGAAGCCGCTGAAAAAAAAGCCAAAGCCGTGCATCTCTTTACTGCTCGGCTCGGTGAGACCGGCCGCCCTGATGCTGTCGCTCTGCAAAACAGGATCCTGGAAATAGCTCGCCAGTCCGGTATCCGGTTGCTCGGGCCCAATTGCATGGGCGTCTACTGTCCCGCCGGCGGTATGTCCTTCCATACCGATTTCCCAAAAGAATCGGGGCAAACCGGACTGGTTTCTCAAAGCGGTATGCTGGCCAGAGAGATTGTGCTGGCCGGCCCCCTCAAAGGCACCTTTTTCTCCAAGGTTTTCAGCTATGGAAATGCCATCGACCTCAATGAGTGCGATTTCCTGGAATACTTGGCCGGTGACCCTGAGACTACCGTGATCATGATGTATATCGAAGGATCTAAAGACGGTCGGCGCTTTTTCCGCACCCTGCAACAGGCTACCGCCGTGAAACCGGTTATTATCCTGAAAGGAGGCCAGGGCGAGTCCGGGTCCCGGGCAACTTCCTCGCATACCGGTTCATTGGCTGGTGCTTCTCGGGTCTGGGATGCCATGTTGACCCAGGCCGGAGCTGTAAAAGCCGATTCTATCGAAGAATTGGTGGAGCTGGCCGCTGCTTTTCGCCTGCTGCCGCCCGTGCGGGGCATCCGGGTCGGCGTGACCGGTGGTGCCGGAGGCTCCAGCGTCCTTGCCGCCGACCAGTGCGAGAAAGCCGGGTTAGAAGTGATCCCGCTGCCCGAGGATTTCCGGGCGCAACTAAAACAGCGCGGCATTTCCGTCTGGGACTGGCTGGGTAATCCGGCCGATCTCTCCATCCGTGAAGATGACAGCCTTTCGGCCAGCTTGATCATGGGTATGATGGCTGAACATCCGGCTTTTGATGTCTTGATTGCCATCACCGGTATGCCGGGACGCCCCTCCGGCCCACCTGACCTCCCTACCGAAGTGATGCTGGAACAACAGTATGCTCTGAAATCGGCGCGCCGCAAACCGTTCGTCGCCGTTGTTGCTGATAAAAGCCTCCGTCTTAACGATATGGACAGCCGGGAATGGCGGATGCTGTGCGATACCCGCACCGCTCTGATTAAACTGGGTGTTCCCTTCTTCCCCACCATCGCCCGCGCCGCCGCCACTTTGCGTAAAGCATACGACTACTACCTCCGGCGGAGATAAACCGGCATTCTCGATCTTCCCTTATCGCCGGCTGGCATACTCTTCACGCTTGTTCTTGATCTTCAGGGCATGTTTTTTCGTATCTGCCTCGAGAACGGAAAGCAGGTCTTTTAGCAGCGGAGAATCACTCTCGAATGCCTCGAAAAATTTCTTTTCAATAAGGCTCTCTTCAAGATAATAAGCGATGGATAGTGCATTGATAAGCTTGTAAGTGCTCTGTCCGGCCTGGGTAATTTCCCTTTCAGTATGCGCTATGACATTCCGGATTGTCGGTGCTTTGAATCGGTCTGCTTTGAAAAAAAACTTTTTCGCACTGACCTTCTCTCCCAGATCGCGCAATCTGACGGCGTGACCTCGCTCTTCTATTGCCAGGCTTACCCAGAAGTCCTGTAACTCGGTAAATCGTTCAGCGTAGGTCGTATAGAGCTTTTCGATGACCTCCTCATTCCGGGCTAATAGTTCTATAACTGAACTGGCGCTGTTTTGACTGACCATTTTTATTCCCCTCTCAAAGCGGTTGCTGCGATGTTACCCTGCAGATATCTCAAAGTCAACATACTCATGCGAAGCGGGATCCTGTGAGACTTGTCTTTCATCAGTTACTGAAACCGGAATCGATCTCCTGTCAGAATGATTACTTTAGTGTTTTGGTCTCACAGGGAACCTCCGTTGTAAATATGCTATTATCTTACCGAATTTCTTACCCGGAATGATTATCTGAGAGGAGGGTTTTATATGGCTGGGACTAAAAAAGCCGCCGCAGCTCTACAACAGCGCGACAAAAGATTGATGGATGCTATTGCATTGAAGGTACCGGACCGCGTCCCGATAGCCGCCACCTTCGATTATTTCCCGGCGAAATATGCCGGCATTAACACCGCCGCCGCTTTTTATGATCCGAAAGCCTGGAAAGCAGCCGCGCGCCAAACGCTGGTCGATTTTGCCCCGGATGCATATTTTATTGCCATGATGGTGCCCGGTCGCGCCCTGGAACTGCTTGGCTGTCGCCAGTTGAAATATCCCGGTCACGGCGTCCCCGCGAGCGGTGGCCATCAGTACGTCGAAGCCGAGTATATGAAGGCTGACGAACTGGAAGCTTTCCTCGCCGATCCCTCGGACTTCACTGTCCGCACCTATTTACCGCGTATCTTCGAGGCTTTTACTCCCTTGCAAAAACTGCCTTTGTTGACTCGTATGATCTGGGGATATGGCGAAATCGGTGCCGTCGAGCTGTTTACCCACCCCGATTTCAAGAATATGTTGAAAGCGATCGACCAAGCCGGTCGTGAGTTCCGGAAATGGAACCGCGTCATGGGTACCTTTGTCACCGAGATGCAGTCCCTCGGTTTTCCGCCCTTCTCGATTTCCTTGACCCAGGCGCCATATGACTGGCTGCCGGACTTTTTGCGCGGGATGAAAGGCTCCATGCTGGATATGTACCGGCAGCCGGATAAGGTCCTCGAAGCCTGCGACAAACTATTGCCGATAATGATCGATAAGGGTGTCTCTCTGGCCAAAATGAGCGGCAACCCGCGCGTCTTTATTCCGCTTCATCGCGGTTCCGATGGCTTCATGTCCTTGAAACAATTCGAAAAATTCTACTGGCCCGGCTTGAAAAAACTATGCCTCGCCTTGATTGAGGAAAAACTGACGCCGTGGATCTTCTTTGAAGGCGATTATACCTCTCGCCTGGAATACTTACTGGAATTGCCTAAAGGAAAAGTGCTGGCGCACCTGGACTCGACCGATATTTTCCGGGCTAAGGAAGTATTGAAAGGACATATGGCGATCATGGGCAATATCCCCTCTTCGGTCCTGCAAACCGGGACCAAGGCGGAGGTCAGGGCTTACACCAAAAAGCTTATCGATGTCGCTGGTAAAGACGGTGGTTACGTGATGGCTTGCCGGGCGCCGATGGATGAGACCGAACCGGCACTGGTGAAAACCTGGATGGATTATACCCGGGAATACGGGGTTTATCGCTAAATAGGATGCTTTTCAGCTTGGCGTTCCGGAGAGTGGTCCCGGTATCACCTTCCCGGTAAATGTATATCATATTGGACGGGATACGCCGGAAGTTGTATATTTAAATAGTTGTCAAATACGATGATTTCAGTAAGGAGAGGGTATGGGCAACGTAAACCATCTCGAATGGACCAGGAATGATTTCCCGGCCTTGAAAACCCGGCATAACGGCAAACCGCCGGTCTATTTGGACAATGCCTGTAATACCCTCGTTCCGCAACAGGTCATTGATACCATCAATGAATATTATACCGATTATCCTGCCTGCGGTGCCGGACGCTCCCGCCACTGGTTCGCGCAGCAGGTCACCGACCGCATCGACGGCAACCCGGAAACGGGGATGAAAGGCTCCCGGCAGATCATCAAGGAATTCATCAATGCCCGGTCCGAAAACGAGATAATTTTTACCGCTAATACCAGTCATGGTATCAACATCATCGCCCTGGGGATAAAATTTAAACCGGGTGATGTGGTCCTTCTCACTGATAAAGAACACAACTCCAACCTGGTTCCCTGGCTCAGGTTGCGCAAACTCGGATTAATCAAGACCGATCACGTCGCCTCTGACCAGAACGGGATGCTGGACCTTGAATCGCTGGAGCAGAAACTCAAGAGTCAGCGGGTCCGGCTGGTCAGCATGGCTTACAGTTCCAACCTTACCGGATGTACCCTGCCGGCTAAAGAGGTCATCCGTCTTGCTCATCGTTACGGGGCGCAGGTACTGCTTGACGGTGCCCAGACCGTTCCCCACCAGGTTGTGGATGTCCAGGACCTCGACGTTGATTTCCTCGCCTTCTCTATCCATAAGATGTGCGGGCCGCGCGGTATCGGCATACTATACGGCAAACAGGAACTGCTGGGACAGTATCAGCACGAGGAAGATGAAGCCGAGAATGTGATCATTCCTGCATTACTCGGCGGCGAAACTGTTGAAAATACCACGTTCGATGAATATTTACTCCTGCCGCCGCCGCGCCGCTTCGAGGTCGGTCTGCAGGACTATCCCGGGCAGATTGCCGCCGGAGCCGCTGTGCGGTACCTGCAAAAAGTAGGCATGGACAATATCCATGCCCAGGAAAAATACCTGAATCAATACCTGTCGGCGCAGATGATGCGGCGCTACGGCGAATCCGGGTGGTTTCGCATTATCGGTCCCGCCGCCGCTGAATTGCGTGGCGGTATCCTGACTTTTGAAGTCAGACGTCCTAACCCCATCGGCATCTCTGAAGAGTTGAGTGAAAAAAGTAACGTAATGGTGCGTGACGGCCTGTTCTGTGTTCATTCCTTCCTCAATAAGGAATTCGGCTTGGGTTGGGAAAAACCTCGCCTGCCCTCGGAACACCGTATGACTTACCGTGCCTCGCTGTATTTTTACAACACCATCGCCGACTGTGATATTTTCCTTGATACCTTGCATGAGATTTTTACCGAACGGGCATATGTCTGAAACCCTAACTATTTGAGGAGAAAAGGTTACCATGGATGAAGTCATTACCGAAAAATACCGGAAACTGATGCACGAAGGCTTCAAGAACGCCGGTCAGGTGGATAATCCCACCATGTTCATTGATACTAAAGCCGAAGGCGTCTCGATTTGTGGTCACGGCAGCAAGGATTTCATGAATATCTATCTCAAGGTTACTGATGGCGTAGTTTCCGAGATCAAGTACCTTTGTATGTGCGACCCTACCGCTAATGTGGTGGTCGAAGTACTCTGCGAGTTGGTCAGAGGAAAAACCCTGGAGCAGGTTAAAGCCATCACGAAAGAGCAGTTTTTCGACTACATCGGCAGCAGCGGCGGTAATGTTTACCGCAAAGTCTGGGGCACCATCGAGTTAATCAACCGGGTTATCAAGCGGTGGGAAGTTAAGCAGGAGGAACTCCAGAAAAGCCAGGTTGGTTGATACCATTTGGCTTGGTCTTTTACTCCGCCCCGAAATATGTATTGAATAGATGACGTGATAGATGTAAAATGCCGTATAAGTAAAAGACGAGGAGGGGGTGACCATGAAGGATTTCAAGACCTTTATCATGCGCGGCAATGTGATCGACATGGCAGTCGGTATCATAATCGGTGCCGCGTTCGGGCCAATCGTATCAGCATTGGTTAACGGGATTATCATGCCTCCAATCGGATTGTTACTGGGGAAAGTCGATTTCGCCAACCTTTTTGTGGTCCTCAAAGAAGGAACCACTGTGGGACCGTATGCTTCGCTGGCCGCTGCCCAGGCCGCCGGAGCGGTGGTCATCAGTTATGGTATTTTCATCAACACGGTAATCAATTTCCTGATTATCGCCGCAGTAGTATTCTTCTGCATCGTCCGGCCGATTGCCCGGATGAATGCACAACAAAAAGCCCGGGAAGCAGCAGCGGTAACCCCGGCTGCCCCGACCACCAAGACCTGTCCATTCTGCCAGTCCACGATCTCGCTCAAAGCGACGCGGTGTCCGTACTGCACTTCTGAAATCAGGGCTTAGTATTACGGTAATTGTGGGAAAGACGGGGCTCGCAGGATTCCTGCGAGCCCCGTAGTAACTTATACTTTCAGCAGCGGAGCGCCGATTTTGTCAATCCAACCTTATTAACTTATAATGACTCAAATGAAGGTTGTTGCACTAGTCGGGATGGCTGGTTCCGGGAAATCGGAGGCAGCCAGAATTTTCGTTGAAAATAACTATCACCGTATTCGATTCGGTGATATTACCGATGCGGGAATAAAAAGCCGCAACCTTGTGTTGAACGAGAAAAACGAACGGGAAATACGCGAAGAGCTACGGCGGGAACATGGTATGGCAGCGTATGCGAAGCTTAACCTGCCCAAGATCACTGCCGCCTTAGAAAGAAGCAACGTGATCGTCGATGGTCTATACTCGTGGGAGGAGTACCTGCTGCTAAAAGCAACATTTCAGTCAGATTTTTATGCGGTTGCGGTCTGGTCGTCCCCGGCAACGCGTTACCGGAGGCTGGCGCAACGACGGGAGCGTCCATTAAGTCCGGAGGAAGCAATTGGCCGGGATAAAAACGAGCTGGAGAAAATTAACAAGGGTGCCCCGATCGCTATGGCCGATTTTACTGTAATCAACGAATCTACAGTGACTGACCTAAAAAAACAGGTGCAAAGGATTATCGAACTAATCAAATGAAAAATCATCGACCGGACATCGATACTTATTTTTTAAAGATTGCAACGGTGGTTGCAGAGCGTTCCACCTGCCTGCGACACCACATGGGGGCAATCGCCGTAAGGGACAAACATATACTCACTACGGGTTATAATGGAGCCCCGGCTGGTCTGAAGGACTGCCTGGAACTCGGTTGTTTGAGGGACGAGCAAGGTATACCATCCGGTACCCGGCAGGAAATATGCCGGGCAATCCACGCTGAACAAAACGTTATTATTCAAGCGGCACTACATGGGGTTAGCCTGGAAAGAAGCACCATTTACTGTACTCATACGCCGTGTGTGCTGTGTGCGAAGATGCTGATCAATGCCCGCATCGGGCGTTTTGTCAGCTCCGGGAAATATGCCGATAACACCTTCACCGAATTATTCCGGGAAGCCGGAATAAAATTTGACTTGAAAGAAAAACCTTCTTTAAACATAGAAACTCTGGACTAAAAGCCTGACATTTACGGACTTACTCGGTGATTCATTTTTGGTTGACAGTCCCATGGCACTGCGGTAGAATTAACGTTGCTGGTTTACGTTCCGAGGAGGTTCGTTTGCATGGTGGAAATGACGATTGACAGTATCCGTGTCAGTCTAATGAATTACCAGCGGGTGGTTATCCTCAAGGAAAAAGCGGCTGATCGTTACCTTCCAATCTGGATCGGCCCGGCTGAAGCAGATGCCATTGCGGTCAAACTCCAGGGAGCCAGCGTTCCCCGGCCTTTTACACATGACCTGTTGCGTTCCATAGTCGAGATACTGGGAGCTTCTGTTAATTCTATCGTTGTTTGCGATCTCAAAAACGATATTTTTTATGCCAAGATCATCTTGAATCTCGATGGCAAGCAATTGGAAGTCGACTCCAGGCCGAGTGACGCTCTCGCGTTAGCGGTGCGCGTAGATGTTCCCATTTATGTCGATGATTCTGTTCTTGATAAAGCTGGTATTCTTCTTGACAAGGAAAGCGGTAAACCAATCAGTGATGAAGAAGTTGCCGATCTCAGCCAGGGAAAAGCGGTGACAGAAGAAGAGATGAAGAGGATGTCTGCTTTTCAAGATTTCATTAATAGCATCGATTTATCCGACTTCGATAAGCGGAAGTCCTGAGAACCGGGTAAACCTTTAGACACGACTATTCGGGGGAATAACCGATCTACTGGTTATAAGGATATAAATCCGGCTTTTTCCGGTAGCGTATTTGCCGGATATTCAGGGTATGCCGTTATGCAGAGATGGCAAGCCGCGTTCCGGTATATCGGACTGGGATGGTTCGTGGCTGCTTGTATATTATCGGGAGGATTCGGAGGACAGTGGTTGGATAACCATATGAAGACTGAACCTCTGTTCACAATAACCGGACTGATCGCCGGTACCGCTCTGGCTTTTTACGGCATCTACCGGATGATTCTCCCTACTATCAACAAAAAGAACGATCAGAGGGGCAGATAGTGCCCAAGAAACGCAAATTAATGGGCTGTTCCTTCCCCGTCGTTTTATCACTGGGAGCGTTCGCTCTATTATTATTCTTGGTGGGTTTCATGGCCGGGCCGATCGGGAAAGAACTAGCGCCCGGCTTGTACGAGAGTTTACCGAGTTTCATAAAACTACACTCTCCCGAAGTCAAGTTGCCGGCAGACAAAGTATTTTCTCTTTTCGGTTTGGATATTACCAATTCCATACTCGCCACATGGTTGACCATAATCGTACTCAGTCTACTGGTCATCCTGATCACCAGGCGGGTCCGTCTCGTGCCCCGCCGCTGGCAGATACTGCTGGAATTCGGCCTGGGGGCTTTGTTAGGCTTTTGTCAGCGCGTAGCCGGTGAAAAGAATGGCCGCCGTTTTTTCCCGGTGGTGGCGACGATATTTTTATTCGTCCTGTTCAACGCCTGGTTAAGCCTGCTTCCAGGATTCGGCTCGATAATACTACAACCGGACACTCACGCCCATACCGATCATGCGATCCATATTCTCCGGGGCGCTAACACGGATATAAATACACCCCTGGCTCTAGCCCTGGTTTCTTTTACGGCAGTACTCTATTTCGGCTTGAAAGAACTAAAACTACGTTACCTGGCCACTTATTTCAACCTGGGTCGTTTCCTCAGCGGTTTCGTAAAATTGTTCCAGGGAAAAATCAAAGATGCCGTGAGCAGCTTATTCACCGGCGTAATCGAAATATTCATCGGCCTGGTGGAACTTCTCAGCATGTTCGTGCGTATCATCAGTTTTACATTTCGCCTTTTCGGTAATATGACAGCAGGCGAAATCCTGCTATTAATGGCATCATTCCTGATTCCGTTCCTCTTTGCAATACCTTTCTACGGATTGGAACTACTGGTCGGCATCATCCAGGCACTTATTTTTGCGGGTTTGACACTGGTTTTCATGACACTGGCCGTATCATCTCATGGTGAAGAACATCATTAATCATTAAGCGGAAAAAAAGGAGGTACTAACTCTATGGATCCAAAAGTAATACAGAATCTGGCAGTTGGAATGGCCGCCGGAATGGGCATGCTGGGCCCGGCACTGGGTCTCGGCCTGGTCGGTTATGCCGCCCTGACCGGGATATCACGTAACCCCGAGGCTAGTGGTTCGATATTCACGAACATGATACTGGTCGCCGCCTTTATCGAAGCGCTTGGTATCTATGTCCTGATTATCGGTATTATCATGTCTCCGTTACTAGGATGAAAAAGGGGCATACCGGACTGTTTTATTTTTATTTTTATTTAATGGTCGATTGGGGGTGACGTATGAGCCAGGAAGGATTACCGATATCTATTGCGATCCTGTTTGTTGGGGCGATATTGGGAGTTAGCCTCGTCGCTGTGGCGATAATAATGGCGGTCTTGTTTGCACCGGGTGCATAGGGGTGTAATATGGGAGAATCTTTAGCCAGATTAGGCATTTCCGGGCCGCAATTACTGGTCCAGATTATCAATTTTGTCATATTGTTTATTATTCTTTACCTATTCGCTTACAAACCGATCCTCCGGATGCTTGACGAAAGGGCGAAAAAGGTCAAAGAAAGCATGGAGCAGGCGGATCAAGCCAGCGAACAGGCTGCCCGGGCAGCCGAGGAATCCAGGCGGCATATCGAGGCCGGTATCAAGGAGGGACAAGAGATACTTGCCCGAGCTACACGCACCGGCGAAGAACTACGTCAGCAATCCCAGCAGAAAGCCCAAGAAGAGTCCGAAGCCCTTCTTGCCAGGGCGAAAGATGAAATTCAACGGGAACGGGATGAAGCCATTGGCGCTTTACGCAATGAGTTTGCTGATTTGACTATTGCCGCAGCCGAGAAAGTTATTGACCGTTCGCTCGATAAAGAAGCGCACCGTGATCTTATCGAGAAGGTGCTGGAAGAAGCCGGAACATTCAAGCAGGAGAGATGAGCTTTGACAAGTGGAGTACAGGCGAAGCGTTATGCCCAGGCGATATTTCAGATTGCCAGGCAGAACAATGACTTTGACCGCTGGCTGGCGGACCTGCAAATGCTAGCCAATCTGCAACATGAGACTGCTTTTGTTCAGGCATTGGAAACCCCGAAGATCAAAGCCGCTGACAAAGAGCTGTTGTTGAGAGAGCGATTTCCGGAAGCCGGGCAACTGGCATTGAACCTGTTAAATCTGCTTGTTGAAAAAAGGCGCATTCTGTTATTACCGAACATATGGGAGGAAATGCAGCGTTTAGTGGATGAGGACCGCGGTATTGTGCGGGCAGAAGTGCGCACAGCGATCGATATGAGTGATGAAGAGAAGCGGCACCTGGAAAAACACTTGACCGAAATTACCGGTAAGACGGCCACCGTCACGGGAGTCGTAGACCCGAAGCTAATCGGGGGGATGGTTGCCCGGTTCGAGGGGAAACTTCTCGACGCCAGTACGAAAAGTCGACTGGAGGCAATGAGAAAAGAAATAAGCAATACGCCGCGATGAAGAAGAAGAATCAATAATTCCGTTATACCGGACAGAATCGGTAACCTTAGATAGATCGATCAAATTGCCGGAACGGGCGGAGAAATGAGGTAGACCAATGACGACACGTGGGCAAGATATAGTCTCAGTAATAAAAAAACAAATCGAGCAATTCGGTAAAGTTACGGCAACTTTCGTCGACGTGGGTACGGTAGTAGAAATCGGTGACGGCATCGCCCGGATACACGGGCTAACCCAAGCGCGGTACAACGAGCTTCTCCAGTTCCCGCAAGAGATAATGGGTATTGCCATGAACCTGGAAGAAGATAACGTGTCAGCAATCGTTTTTGGCGATTATGCCAAAATCAATGAAGGAGATGAGGTTAAATGCACGGGCAGAATTGCTGAAGTACCGGTGGGCGAAGCCTTACTCGGGCGTGTAGTTGACCCGCTCGGCCGTCCCCTTGATGGAAAAGGGCCGATCAAAACGGGAAAAACCAGAGCGATCGAACGAGTGGCACCGAATGTGGCTACCCGGGATAAGGTAAATACCCCGGTCCAGACGGGTATTAAGGCGATTGATGCGATAATTCCTATCGGCCGCGGCCAGCGCGAACTTATAATCGGCGATCGTTCCACCGGCAAAACAGCGTTGACTATTGATACCATTATCAATCAGAAAGACGGGGATCTATATTGCATCTATGTAGCTATCGGGCAGAAAGCGTCAAAGGTTGCCCGCATGGTAGCAACTCTAGAACAGCATGGTGCGATGGGTCATACCATCGTTGTGGTAGCGAATGCTTCAGACTCGGTTGCCCTGCAATACCTGGCGCCGTATGCCGGTTGTGCCATCGGCGAAGAATTCATGGAACAGGGTAAAGATGCCCTGGTGATATATGATGATCTTTCCAAGCATGCCTGGTCATACCGACAACTATCCCTTTTACTGCGCCGTCCACCAGGAAGGGAGGCTTACCCGGGAGATGTTTTTTATTTGCACAGCCGTCTTCTGGAGAGAGCGGCTAAATTATCGAAGGAATTAGGCGGAGGTTCGCTGACGGCACTTCCGATCATTGAGACCCAGGCTGGCGATCTTTCGGCTTATGTACCTACCAATGTAATCTCGATAACTGACGGCCAAATTTATGTTGAAGCGGACCTGTTTAATGCTGGCCAGCGGCCAGCATTGAACGTAGGATTGTCGGTATCCCGCGTGGGAAGTAATGCCCAGACGAAAGCAATGAAACAGGTAGCGGGAAAGTTACGTTTGGAGCTTGCTCAATACAGGGAATTAGCTGCATTCGCTCAATTCGGAACAGCGGAGCTAGACCAGGCGACCCGGCATCAACTGGAACGTGGCCGGAGGATCACCGAAATCCTGAAGCAAGGCCAGTATGCACCGATGAGTATCGACAAACAGGTTATGATCATTTATGCAACTGTCAATGGATTCCTGGATGATATCACGGTCGATAAGGTCGCTACCTTCGAGACTGATTTTCTCAAGTTCATGGGTATTACTTACCCTGAGATTGGCAAGACGATCGCCGGGAATAAGGAATTCAACAAGGACAGCGAAGTGAAACTGAAGAGCGCTATCGAGCAATTTAAAAAGAGCTTTAAATACACAGAAAAGAACCAAGAGGTCATAATTGGCTAATATCCGGTTAATCCGGCGTCGTATCAATGGCGTGCGGAGCATCGCTAAGATAACACGGGCGATGGAGATGATTGCCACTTCGAAGATGCGGAAAGCCCAGGAGCGAGGGCTCGCCGGGCGGCCTTATGCTGACAAAATCCAGCAGGTTATCTCCGACCTGGCGGCTATTCCCGAGGAGGGTCAACCACTGCACCCCCTTTTACAGCGCCGGCCGATCTTAAAAATCGGAATAGTCCATATTACAACCGACCGGGGACTTTGCGGTGGTCTGAACGCTAATATCAATCGAAATGCAGGAAATTTTATTCTTGAGCAAAACAAACCGGTGGAATTGATCTGTGTCGGCCGAAAGGGAATCGATTTCATGCGTCGTTACAAAAGGGAGATACGGGCGGAATTTTCCTGGTTGGGTGATCAGCCGGGCTTACTCGAAACACTGCCGATTTCGCGTATTATCATTGACGATTACACAAATGGGCAGATCGACGCCGTCTACATTTCATACACCAAATTTTTCACGACGCTCACACAGCGCCCGGTGATTCAGCAGGTATTACCGGTACAGCCGGCAGTGCTTCCCCGGGCTGAGAGTATAGATTATATTTATGAACCTGATGCGGTTAGCGTTCTAGCTAAATTGCTTCCTCGTTTTGTCGAGATGGAAATTTACCATGCCATTCTTGAAGCAATCGCCAGTGAGCAGTCAGCCCGAATGGTTTCCATGAGGAATGCCACGGAAAATGCAAAAGACCTGGTCAACGAACTTACTCTGATGTACAACAAAGCAAGGCAAGAGTCTATTACCAATGAATTACTGGATATCACTGGCGGTGTTGCAGCGCTAGCAGGTGAAGGTTAACCGCCCGGAGAGGCGGATAATAAACTGCGGATCGAGGTGAAACATGGCCACAGGAAAAGTAGTGCAGGTGATCGGGACAGTGGTCGATATCAAATTTCCACCGGACCAGTTGCCTGCCCTTTATAATGCGATTGAGATCGGTACCGGTGCCACCAAGATGGTGCTCGAGGTACAGAAACACATAGGTAATAACTGGGTACGCTGCCTGTCATTCTCGCCCACCGAAGGACTGCAGCGCGGCACTGAGGCGTTTGATACCGGCGCAGCGTTAAGCGTTCCGGTAGGACGGGAGACCCTCGGACGGTTATTCGATGTGATGGGTAATCCGCTAGACGGCATAGGCGAAGTAAGAACCGGGCAAAAATGGACAATTCACCGGACACCACCCAGCCTGGAAGAACAATCAACGAAGACCGAAATACTGGAGACCGGGCTTAAAGTAATAGACCTGATAGCTCCATTCATTAAGGGGGGCAAGGTCGGTGCATACGGTGGTGCCGGGGTTGGAAAGACAGTCATCATCCAGGAACTGATACGCAATATTGCTACCGAACACGGTGGTTTCTCAGTCTTTGCCGGGATCGGTGAGCGGTCTCGTGAAGGGAACGATCTCTGGGTGGAAATGAAAGAGTCAGGAGTAATCGAAAAGACCACACTGGTTTTTGGTCAGATGAACGAACCACCGGCCGTCCGTCTGCGCGTCGGGCTGACCGGTCTGACGATGGCCGAATATTTCCGTGACGTCGAAGGCCAGGATGTTCTGCTTTTTATCGATAATATTTACCGTTATACCCTCGCCGGAATGGAAGTCTCTGCTTTACTAGGTCGAATGCCTTCTGCGGTCGGTTATCAACCGACTCTGGCGACCGAAGTTGGCGAGTTGGAGGAGCGTATTACTTCGACCAAGAGGGGTTCGATCACTTCTTTTCAGGCAGTTTATGTTCCTGCCGACGATTACACCGATCCCGGTGTCGCTACAACTTTCGGACACCTCGATGCCGTTATTGCACTGGAGAGGTCCATCGCCGAACAAGGATTATATCCTGCGGTCGATCCGCTCTCTTCTACGTCCCGTATTTTGACCGCAGAAATCGTCGGCGTCGAGCATCACACGGTTGCCCGTGAAGTTCAACGGGTGCTGCAACGTTACAAGGATCTCCAGGACGTGATCGCGATCCTGGGGATTGAAGAACTGAGTGATGAAGATAAATTAACAGTGGCGCGGGCGCGCCGGATTCAGCGCTTTCTTTCCCAACCGATGTTCGTTTCCGAAGTATTCACGGGGAGACCGGGTGTGTACGTTCCGATTTCTGAGACGGTGCGCGGTTTCAAGGAGATTCTAGAGGGGAAACACGACCACTTACCGGAACAGGCTTTTTTCATGGCTGGAACAATCGATGATGTGGTTGAGAGAGCGAAGGTGATGGGAGGCTCTTGATGTCGCCTTTGAAAGTGGATATCGTGACCGCGGAGAAGGTTGTCTATTCAGAAGAGGCTGATATTATCATCGCCCCAGGAACTGAAGGACAGCTTGGTATTCTGCCGCACCATTTACCCCTGATGACATCATTGGAACCCGGCGAATTGATTATGCGCAGAGAAGGTACGGAGTATTCGTTGGTTATAGCGGGTGGTTTTATGGAAGTCCGTCCGGACCGGGTGATTGTCCTCGCCGATGCTGCGGAACGGGCTGACGAAATCGATCTGGCCCGGGCTGAAGCCGCCAAACAGAAAGCCAGAGAACGGATCAGTCACCAGGAAGCCGGCGTAGATATTTCTATTGCTGAAGCTGCCTTGCGACGCGCACTGGCACGCATACGAGTTGCTGAGAAACGCCGCCACCGAACCGGTACCTACTAGATTTTCAATGAACAACCAACCGGTGTCAGTTATGTTCTTGTCCGGCGTCGGTTTTTTCTATTTCAGAGCATAGAACTTGCCGTCATGTGAACCGAAGTAGATGACACCATCAATGACGATAGGTGAACTGCTGATCGCCGCTCCGGTCGGAAAATCCCAGATTTTTTCGCCGTTATAGTTAACCGCGTATAGTTTTCCATCATTACTGCCAAAGAGGACCATGGTATCGAGTAAAGCCGGGCTTGATCTAACATTTCCCCCGGTAGTGAATTTCCAGGCCACTTTGCGGGTTACAGTGTCCACTGAAAGAAGGTTACTGCCCGCACCTAAAAATATCTGGTCGCCCCGGGCAGATGATACTATTGAAGTACTGATAGGCTGCCTGGTCTTAAGACCCCACAGGAAACCCGATTGGACCGGGGGTGCAGGTGCCAAACCGAAAGCCCAGATCTGAATCCATAACGGTTTTAACTCATATTCAAGGAGCCAGTTGCGAGTACTACCGTCGAAGACATAAATGTCGCCCCGATAATTTCCCTGGTAAACGGTACTCCCGGATATCGCCGGCGCGCCATAAGAAGAATCGTACATTTTAAAACGTAACCGGGGACGTCCATTACTAGCGTTAAGGACATAAGCATACTGGACGCCGGAACCGAAGAATACCAGGCCGTCTTTTACCACCGGCGAAGCACTTACCGGACCACCGGTACGGAAAGACCAGATTTTAGTCCCGTTTTTGGCATTAAGGGCGTAGATATGATAATCATCGGCACCGAAAAATATCTTACCGTCAGCTACTGCCGGGGAAGAAGTTACCGGGTAGGGTGTTTTAAATTTCCATATTTCCTGACCAGTAGCGGCATCTACGGCATAGATATGCCCGTCGTTCGATCCGACATAAACAACGCCATCAACGACTGCCGGTGATGAATCGACAAAACTGTTGGTATGGAAACGCCATTTTTCAACCCCGGTTTTGGCATCAAGGGCATAAAGGTTGCCGTTCTGGGAACCGAAAAAGATGGTTCCGTTAGAGTAGGCGGCAGAAGAGTGGATTTGGGAACCGGTCTGGAAAGACCACTGCAGGGAGTTATCGGGCGTGATACCAGTCTGACCGACGACACCCGAATTGCGGAAATCATGACGGAACATGGACCACTGACCGGGTTGCGAATTCGAATTCAGGTTCTGCCGGACAGGCACTAATACATCAGTATAACTGAAAACAAACCATAATGCCGCCAAAATCGCTAGGAGACCACTACCTCCAATGATGACAGCTCGCCGGGTGATTTTACGTCGCCGGAGGTTTCTTTTGGCGCTCTGTATGACCCGTTCCAACTCTTCTTCAGGAACCGGTGTTTGAGAACCCAGAGAAGCACCCCAGCAGTACTTACAGTATTCAGTACCGGCGGGATTTGCTTTAAGGCAGACCGGGCATACGACCCAATATTCTTTTCCCGAAGCTTGGCCCATCCCCATCTCCATATAAGAGTTGTATTCTTATACGAACTATAATAATATAGAACTCCGCGACTTAAGTCAATACGTGCTAAGGAACAAACCTGAAAGCCCGAACGACCAGTCTCCTGTGATACCGGTCAAGTCTGACTAGATACCCGGGGCCTGAAAGTTTTGCTAGACTATTTCGAGAGTTGCTCTCGTACCAGCCTTGGCAGCTTTTACCCGGATGAGAGTGCGCATAGCTTCGGCTATTCTTCCCTGTTTACCTATGACCCTACCTTTATCGTCGTCGGCAACTTTAAGCTTCAGGACTATGCCCTGCTCAGTCTGTTCCTCAGATACTTCAACTTGATCCGGAGCATTCACGATTGCCTTGGCGATGAACTCGACTAGTTCCTTCATGTTTTCTCCTCGCTTTGTTGAGTTTTAGCTGGTGCCACCCCGGCTTTAATTAACAGTCTGGCGGCAGCAGCAGTAGGTTGAGCTCCGTGACTGAGCCAGTATGACGCTTTTTCGTTATCAATTACTACGGTCTCAGGTTCAGTGAGGGGATTATAATGACCAAGAATTGCTAAGAAAGCTCCATCGCGGGGGGACTTGGAGTCGACAGCAACGAGTCGATAATTAGGCTGGTTTTTGCCTCCGGTTCGGCGTAATCTAATTTTTACCATATTCGTATAACATTATGCTCTATTAGTATTTGCCTGTCAAGAACCACAGTGTAACTGCCAATCCGGTTGTTGTCAATAGTCACGTCTGTCGCTATAATCGAATTGTGCAGGCAAAAAATATTCACAACTGGCAGGTTAATCCTGCTGAAGCCCGTTGCATTCAAGTAGACCTGGCCGGAAAAGTAATCCGCCGGGGTGACAACAGAAGCATAAATACAGTTGCCGGAGTCGATATTTCAACAAAACGTTCTGGTCAAGCTGAAGCATCGGTGGTAGTATTGAGTTACCCGCAAATGGAATTGATCGAGGTGAGAACCTGTACAAGCAACCCCCGTTTTCCCTATATTCCCGGTTTACTCAGTTTCCGCGAAGCCCCGCTGATATTAGCAGCCTGTGCGCAGCTACGATCGACACCCGATATGATTCTGGTCGACGGACAGGGGGTTGCCCACCCGAGGCGTTTCGGAATTGCTTCGCATCTCGGGATGTTGCTCGATATCCCGACTATCGGCTGTGCCAAATCCAGGCTTTGCGGTTCGGGAGAGATGCCGGGCGCAGAAGCGGGCCTCTTCTGCAATTTGTCGGATGGAGGAGAAATAATCGGGGCAATAGTCCGAACGAAGACGGATTCTAAACCGCTTTATGTCTCAATTGGGCATAAGACCGATCTAACGACTGCGCTTGACACGGTTCTGGGCTGTTGTCGCGGTTACCGTCTGCCCGAACCGACCCGACTGGCTCATCTTGCTGCTGGCGGGAATCTTCTCCGCCATCCTATTTTTGTATGAGGATAATATTAAAAATAATATAACCGATTCTGTTTAAATCTACATAGCTTAGTAAAAATAACTGGAGGTTGCCTGCTGTGGAAACGAGCGAAAGGCTCATCAACTTGCGTCAAAGAATTATCTTTGCCCTGGAGCGTCTTTGACATTCCGAATAAAGAGAAGGAAATACTGCAACTGGAGCAACGCTCGGCAACTTCCGATTTCTGGAATGATACCAGTGCGGCGAAACAGGCAATGCGTGAGTTGACCGAGAAGAAACGGTTGGTCGAACACTGGCGAGCTATTGAAAAAGAGGTTCATGACGTTGGTGAACTGGCGGTTCTGGCTGCAGACGATGATGATATGATGGCAGAGATCAATAACGTTATGGACCGAATTGCTACCCGGTTAGAAGAAATGGAGCTGGAGGCAGCTTTTACGGGTGAATTCGACTCCCGGAATGCTTTATTAAGTATTCATGCCGGAGCCGGCGGTACGGAGTCCCAGGACTGGGTGGAGATGTTACTGCGAATGTACCTCAGGTGGGCGGAAAACCGTGGTTATCAGAGCGATATTCTAGAGTCAATGCCGGGTGAGGAAGCCGGTATTAAAACGGTAACTATCGGGATAAGCGGCGAGTATGCTTACGGCTATTTGAAATCGGAGCACGGCGTGCACCGACTGGTACGTTTATCGCCTTTCGATTCCGACCATGCCCGGCATACATCGTTCGCCCTCGTGGAAGTCATGCCCGAAGCCGAGGGTGGAGTTGACGTGAAAATAGATCCGGAAGACCTGAAGATAGAATTTTTCCGCTCCAGCGGTCCCGGCGGGCAACATATGCAAAAATCAAGCACGGCGGTGAGGATAACCCACCTCACCTCAGGATTGGTGGTATCCTGTCAGAGCGAACGGTCACAGCACCAGAACAAAGAGATCGCGATGCGGATTTTAGAGTCGCGCCTTCTCGAAAGCGAGCTGCGTAAACAGGCGGAGGAGCGAGCGAGGATCAAAGGCAAGCGAATCAATGCCGGTTGGGGCAACCAGATCCGAAGTTATGTGCTTCACCCTTACCGTTTAGTGAAAGACCATCGTACTGATTACGAAACGGGTAATACCGATGCCGTACTCGCCGGCGAACTGGACGAATTCATTCATGCATACCTGAGGAGCAGGGTAGGGGAGGAAATGTGATCAAGAAATTTATATTGATTGCAGTATTTTGTGGTATTATCACAGCTTTTTGTCCGGTTAGAGTCGAAGCTCAAAGCGAACTGACGGTCACCGCCTCTTCCGCGGAAGTTGTGTTTCCGATGCAGATCAATTTCAGCTTGAAAGCAACCAGCGGCGCGGCGATCACCGACATCCGCCTCCGCTACTCAGTGGACCAGGATAATTTCGCCGAAATTTTTGCGGAAGCTTATGTGCCCTTTGCTTCCGCTACCTCGGTCAGTGCGCGGTACTCTCTTGACATGAGAAAGACCGGCGGCATGCCACCGGGAACAGTGATTCGTTACTGGTGGGTGGTGACCGATGCGTCGCGAGCACGAGTGGTAACTGATCCTGTACTTACCAGGTTTGATGATAACCGGTACAAGTGGAAAAAGACCGCTGATGGTTTGATCACGATCTACTGGTATAACGGGGGCGACGATTTTGCCCGGGAAATCATGGCGGCGGCGAAAAATTCGCTAGCGAAATTAGTACTAAGCACGGGAGCAGAGATGGCGAATCCGGTGAAGATATATGTTTACGGTTCGAACCAGGACCTGCTGGGCGCCCTGATGTTCCCTTACGAATGGACCGGGGCAGTGGCATATTCGCAATTCCGCACCATCGCCATCGGGCTGGCGCCATCAAACATACAGTGGGGGAAAGCGGCGATCGCGCACGAACTGGCGCACATGGTTATTCACCAGGTTACGATGAACCCATACAACGACCTGCCGCGCTGGCTGGATGAAGGGCTGGCTGTTTATGCTGAAGGAGCGACGGACGTTTCTTTCAGCACAGCGTTATATAACGCGGTTAAATCCGGGAACTTGATTTCAGTGCAGAGCCTGGCCAGTCCCTTTTCCGCCGACCCGGCACTGGCAACGCTGTCTTACGGTGCGAGTTTCAGCATCGTCGATTTCCTGATTTCGACTTATGGCCAAGACAAGATGCGACAACTGTTGACGGTCTTCAGCGAGGGCAGCACCTATAACGCCGCCCTGAAGACGGTCTACGGTTTCGATATGGCCGGACTGGATGCGTTATGGCGGAAATATGTCAACGAGCTGTACAAGCCAAAAACAACAACAGGAGTAACGGCATAGCCGGTAATTTCACCATCCGGGACCTGCCGCCGTCGGAACGACCCCGGGAGCGGTTGCTGGACCTGGGGGCTGAATCTCTTTCGGTCCCGGAACTCATTGCGGTCATTCTGGGGCGAGGCATCGCCAATGAGTCGGTCACGGTAACCGTGCAGCGGCTTCTGCGCCATTGCGGGGGACTGCGGGGAGTGGCCAATGCCAGAGTGGAGGAACTGATGCAGGTCCGCGGGATCGGACCGGCGAAAGCAGCCCAGATCAAAGCGGTCTTTGCGCTGGCAGACCGCCTGGCTAAGACCCCTACCGGAGAGCAGAGGCCGCAGTTGAAAAACCCGGAAGCTGTACTGGAACAGGTGCGCGGCCGCCTGTCCGGGAAGAAGGAGGAACATTTTATAGCTCTTTTCCTGGATACCCGGGGGCGAGCAGTGAAAACGGTTGAAATATCAGTCGGCACGCTGGATGCCAGTCTCGTCCATCCCCGGGAAGTTTTCCGGGAAGCGATGGCGGCCAGCGCCGCTTCAGTAGTTCTGGCCCATAATCACCCATCGGGGGATCCGGAACCTTCCGTGGAAGATATCAAACTGACGCGGCGGCTTATCAGTGTCGGTGAACTGGTAGGCATCGAGGTATTGGACCATATCATTGTCGGCGAGGGCAGCTTCGTTAGCCTGAAAAGAAAGGGATTACTGGGAGATAGCAACTAGATAGAGGGGACAAGCCCGGCTCTACAGAGTCACCGGAAAAAACAATTCGAGGCTGATAATGCAATTCTGGAGAAACAATTCCCTCGTGGAACGGGATTTCACCGGTGACCTTATCTCCTTTCCGTTTCGCTTATCCCCAACCGGGACAAAGCAGGAGCAGTAAACACACAAGGGTTGCCTCCATATTCCGTACATAATATTTTTAAAGGGATTTTTACGGCGAGCCGGGGGTATCGGGAGACGGCTGTTGTGGTTCGACAGGCTCAGGGTGAGCGGAGAGGATCAGCTCAGGATTAGCGTATCAATTCGGTGATAATGTTATCCAGCCGCGCTGTGATAATGTCATTTAGCCGCTCTTGGTGAGCTTGTCGAATCCAGAGC
>JBBITI010000039.1:0-25774 GCA_037440885.1 Dehalococcoidales bacterium
CCCGTAGTTCATGAGGATGAAAAATAAGTCAAGAAGTAATCTTTCCCATCTATGCTTCCTAGTCGAATGTCCGGGTATTCTTCGGATACAGTTTGACGCAGTGTTAACCGTCAGTTATGATGAAGACATCCTCGACGCCTGTTATCTGGTTAGTCTCAAAAGAAAATGACATGACATCAAACAACGTCACCGGTCAACGTACCCGCGGTATCAGCACTTTCGATTCCTTCAAGAGTTCCGCTTACCGCATGTTTTTCTTCGGTATGTTTGGTATGTGGAGTTCTTTCAGCCTGGAGATGGTCGCCCGTACTTACCTGTTATACGATATCACCGGTTCTGCAGCCAAGCTCGGGATAATGTCCCTGGCTAATGCTGTACCGGTGATTGTCTTGTCGTTGTTGGGGGGAGCTGTCGCTGACCGGTTGTCAAAAAAGCGCCTGATCGTCGTTAGCCAGGTGGCGATGGCAGTGGTATCTTTGGCTGTAGCAGTTGCTATCAATACCGGTTACCTGAGCAGGGAACACCCCGAGTCCTGGTGGGTGCTGGTAACAGGTACGTTTTTCATGGGAATTGTCATGGCCATTGCCATGCCGTCCCGGCAGGCAATTATCCCCACTTTGGTTCCGCAAAACAAGGTCATGAATGCGATTGCTCTCACTACGCTGGGGATGAGTGCCTTCCAACTGATTGGCCCGGTGTTGGCCGGTTTCATAATTAAATCATACGGATATGCCGCCGTGTATTATGTAATGACTGCTTTGAATGTCAGTGGCATATTCTTTAATGCCTGTCTGCCGGATACCCCGGTGGCGTCTCTTCACCGGCGAAGCGTGTTTGCCAACGTCGTGGATGGTTTTCGATACATCGGCAAGCACAGCACGATGTTATTGATACTGGCGCTATTTGTTTGTTCGATAATCCTGGCGATGCCCTACCAGATGCTCATGCCGATTTTTGCCAAGGATATCCTGAAGGTCGGAGTCCAGGGACAGGGAATTATGATGAGCATGTCTGGTTTCGGAGCTGTGGCGGCAGCGATTATCCTGGCATCACTGCCCTCGCGGCGGCGCGGCATCACACTGCTGGTGGCCAACCTTGTTTTAGGTGCGGCACTGGTGGTTTTTGCCCTTTCAGTCTCCTGGCCGCTTTCAATTTGCATGATGTTTGTCGCAGGAATGGGGCAAATCGGTAATAACACGGCCGGTGCGGCTTTGTTGCAAGCCAACACCGAACCGGCATACCTGGGTCGAGTGATGAGCATCATGAGCATGAGTTTCGGGTTGAGTAGCCTGGGAGCCTTCGCCGCCGGTCTGCTGGCTGCGGATATCGGCGCTCCGAAGGCAATCGGTGGCCTGGCAGTTGTTTTGGTGATACTATCTCTTTTTATGCTCCTTTTCTCTTCCCGAATCCGAAAGGCTAATTAGCAAGGTGATACTAAGTTAATACAGCCAACGAATCCCATCGTCGTTCACAGCTTCTTTATCTGCATAACAAAGCCTGCGCCGGCTATTCGATCTCAGTCATGAAAAAAGGCATGGTATGCGGCAGCCTGGTGGCCGATTTGCCCCGGGTCAAGGTTTCCGGCAAGACTCTCATCAACTCTTCTGCCGTCCAGCGGCCGTCTTTCCAGACCGATTGCTCGATTGGCGGCGGGTCGATAAAGATACCGACGTGACCCCGCCAGACTTCGAAAATGCAGCCATTTACATTCCCGGCCGGTTCGCTTGCGAGGTAGACGACCAGTGGGGCGATGTCTTCCGGTTGATTCGCATCGACGCTCGCCAGCTTGCGATCGGTTCCCCGCCATGCCGCTACCGGCCGTATGATGTTGCAGGTGATTCCTGATTTGACCAGTTCCCGGGCCATAGTTCGCGAAAAACCGGTGATCGCCTCCTTGGACGCAGAATAAGCGGAATGGTTGACCAGTCCGAATCCTACTGCCGAAGAGGTATTGATGATTCTCCCGTAAGACTGTTTTTTCATGATCGGGACAGCAGCGCGGGTGCAGAAAAAGGTGCCGTAGAGGTGGGTCTTGACCACAGCGTCCCAGTCCTCGGTTTTCATCAGTTCGACGGGGCTTTGCCGAATGACACCGGCATTGTTCACCAAAATATCAAGCCGGCCGAAGGTGTTGACGGTGAGTTTGATCAGGTTGTTTGCCCCTTCCTCGTCTGCCACGCTGTCATAGCTGGCTACTGCGGTACCGCCTGCGTCCCTGATCTCCTTGACCACGCGATCGGAAAAATCGTTAGTCCTACCGAAACCGTCATGAGAAGTGCCGATGTCATTGACGACGACCTGAGCGCCGCGGGCAGCGAGGGCCAGGGCGTGTGCCCGGCCCAAACCACCTCCCGCCCCGGTGATTACAACCACTCTGCCTTTAAAATTCTGTTCCATTTTATCCTCCCGTATGCCTGTCCTTCGCGGACGACTTATTCATTTATCCGAGCTTATGATAATCTGAAATGCGCGTCTTTACAACTGCGCCGCTTTCTATTACGCTTTTCGCATATTTATCACAGGAGGGTTTGCCAATGGCAGGTAACGCTATTATCCAGATCGTTGCTTCCGAAAGTACGCCTGAGAAAGAAGCGGAATTCAACCGCTGGTATTCCGAGGTGCACTTGCCGATGTTTTGCGGTTATAAGGGGTTGAAACGGGCGAGCCGTTACCGGAGGTTGGGTGATGACAATAATACCGCCAGGTACCTGGCGATATATGAATTTGGGACCAGAGACGCATTGGACGGGTTTGTGAAATGCCCGGAATTCGCGGCTGCGGTAGCTGATTTTGAAAATAATAAGGAAACCGTCGGCTTTACCATGAAGTGGGCAGCTTCTTACGAGATGATTACAACGATGAGCCTGGAATGAACTGCTTTTTCTTGTTCTCATACGCCAGACCGGCAGATGTCGCCGTCATCATCTTGAAGCCTGCTGGTTGACAAAATCAACACGGGTGGTAGAATGCCATTATCTGCTAATTTTTCGGGACAATGCTCTATCCGTGAATACTACCTCTAGTTATTAAAAGGAGGGTTTTTATGGAATTGGGTCTGAAAGACAGGGTTGCCCTGGTGACAGGAACAGGAAGCCAGATCGGTATGGGTCGGGCGATTGCTTTAACACTGGCACGGGAAGGATGTCATATTATCTCTGCTGACATCGATTTTGAAGGAGCCCGTAAAACTGCGGATGAGATTCGGCAAATTGGACAGAAAGCTTTTGCCTATGCGGTCGACGTTTCGAACCAGCACCAGGTCACGAGCATGGTCAAGTCGGGTACTGTTGACCTGGGACGCATCGATATCCTGGTGAACACAGCAGGCGGGACATCTGGTGCCGGACCGCTGCACCAGGCACTGGAAGCAAAGTGGGAGCGGGATATCAACATCAATTTTTTGGGCTCGATGTTCTGTGCGAAAGCAGTTTTACCGGGGATGTTGGAGCGAAAATATGGGAAGATTATCAACTTTTCGTCCGGCGTGGCGATCAACGGTATGCCCGGCTCATCTTCATATGCCGGAGCCAAGGCTGCGGTGATTGCTTTCACCAAGTGTCTATCGTTGGAAGTAGGCCGACTGGGAATAAATGTAAACTGCCTGGCACCGACTATGGTCATGACCAACTTCGGGACACATGCCACCATGGACCCGAAACGGGCGGAAGAGATGGGGGCACGTATGCCACTGGGGAGATTAACGACCTCCCAGGATGTTGCCAATACCGTGCTCTTCCTGGTTTCCGACCTTTCCAGCGGGATTACCGGTCAGGTCATTTCGTTCTAGCTATATTCTCATGTTGATAAGGAGATCGTCATGAAAATAACGAGGATTGAATGCGTTCCCTGTACTCTTCCCCGAAAAGAAGGGCTACCCGATTCTAATGTGGTGTTGATCAAAATATTTACCGATGAAGGGATCATGGGCGCCGCTGAAGGCGGTACCTGCGATCAGCAGAGTGTCATTCTGGCCGTCAAAGCCTGGGGGTCGCGACTTCTGGGCGCCAATCCTCTCGACATTGGACTTATTATGAACAGTCTCTCGCACGGTTTCGGTCCGCACAATCTCGTTGCAGCCGGAACGATCGATTTTGCTCTGCATGATATCGTCGGCAAGATGTTGAAAATGCCGGTTTACCAATTGTTGGGTGGCAAAGCCTGTCCCAGGCTGGCTATCAGTATGATGATTTCGCGAGGCAATCCGAAAGAACGAGCAGCTTCTGCGGAACGCGTGGTGGCAGCCGGGATACGGAACATCGTCTGCAAGGTAGGACCGGGATGGGGTACCGGCTCTGTAGCTGAGGATGTAGCCAACCTGCGAGCGATCCGCAAAGCAGTCGGCGACGATATCGAAATCGGCGTCGACGCTAACGGCGGGCTGGACTACTCGACAGCCCTGGACCTGAGTATCCGATTGGAAGAATTCCGTCTTTATAAAATCGAACAGCCCCTGCCTGCCTGGGACGTCGACGGCATGGCCCGTCTGCAGAAAAAACTACATACCCCGGTATGGGCCCACGAATCGGCCATCGAGATTCCCGGCTTGTTGGAATGTATTAAAAAAGATGCCTGCGACGGTGTTTGTATCAAAGTAGTGTGGTCGGGCGGCATTGCCACTTCCCGCAGATGGGCAGCTATTGCCGAGGCGGCGAACCTGGCTATATCCTGCGGTTCGATGGTCGGTTCCGGATTTGAGGCGGCGGCACAGGCGCATTTCCTGGCGGCTGATCCCTGGATGAGTAAATTCCCGCATGCCAACCTCGGGCCACCATTGTTGCATAACCAGTGGGATACTACCAGCCCGGCGATTGAAAATGATCTTTCAAAGAATCCTCCGGTATACAAAGACGGATATTTTTATCCACCCGAAGCTCCGGGACTCGGGCTGGAGTTGAATGAAAAAATAATTCCCAAACTTCTAAGTAAAGGGATGAGCCCGGTAATTATTGAATAGCGCCATGCGGGTGTAATATCGTGCGCCCCTAATTAAGAGGTGAATATGAGCAAAGCATATAATGACGGCCAGGCTGTGACTACCGCCCTGATCGAGAATGTTCTTAATACCCGGTTCGAGAGTATCGAACCGGAGGTAATAGATAACACCAGGAAACGTGTATTGGATATGGTCGGTGATATCATCGGGGGAGTGCGGTGTCCCGGGAATCCGGAACTGGCGCGGCTGGTGAAAGGCTGGGCTGGCAGGAGAGAGGCAACGATATTCGGCATTGGCGGGAAAGGGCCTGCGCACGACGTCGCCATGTTGAATGCGGTCTTCGGCCGTTCGTTCGACCGCGGCCCGCTGACATTGATCATCGATGGCGATGGTCGGCCGGGTACAATTTATATTGACGGTAAACCTTTAAGAAGGTTTGCCAACCACATCACTGAGACCACAGTTCCCACTGTCCTGGCAGTAGGAGAATCCAGGGGTATCAGCGGCAAAGAACTAATCGCCACTCTGGTAGCCGGTGATGATCTGGCTGCACGTCTGCATATTGCTAATGATCACACTCCACCCGGCCAGGCACCCAGTCCCGACCTTCTACCGGCGCCGACAACCCGGGGGACAACGACCACCTTCGGCGCAGCCGCAATCGCTGGACGACTGTTGGAGCTGGATGTAAAAAAAATGAGCCACGCTTTTAGCCTGGCAATGATGCTGGGGGGAGGGGGAAGCGTTATGTTTCCCGGCCGGGCGCCGTCGGTTCAACCGAAGCCGCTAGTCCAACAACACACTGACGCCCGGCAGGTAGCTAATCCCGGCTGGCAAGGTGTGAGAGACCCCTTTTTCCAGGCGCAAATGGCTGCCGGTGGGTATGAAGAAACCGTTGGTACCAAGTTAAGCAACGGAATTGAGGCACGCAACGGCATCAATGCGGCACAATTAGCCCAAGCCGGGTGGCCGGGAGTAAAAGATCCATTTTTCGGAGAGCGGGGCGGTTTTTATCCCGGGTTGATGAGTTGCAACCAGCGCGAGCGCATTACTCAGAACCTGGGCAAAAAGCATATTGTCGAGCAAGTATTTAAGCCATGGCCAGGGGGGAGACCGACAAATGCAACAACTGAGGCGGCTTTGAATATTGTCCATAAACATAGATTCAATACTGATGATGTTGAAGAGGTAACACTCTTTTTATCGCCAGCGGCTGCTGCCGTGCATTATTCCAAACCCTACCTGATTGGTGAATATCCCACGATGAGTTCATTGTGGAGCTTCTATTTCGCCGTAGGCAGTACGTTATACCGGAAGAGTTCCAAAAATGAGAATTTTCTCGAAGAAAAAATCCGGGATCCCGGACTGCAAGCCTTGATCCAGAAAATAAGACTGGATAACCTTGACAGGGCGGAAGGTATCGAACTCCAGGTCAAGATGAAGGACGGCCGTATATTCTCAGAATATGTGGCCCGGACTTTGGGGGAACCTTACTGTCCCATGTCCCGCCAGAATTTAATTGACAAATTCATGGAACAGATTGAATTTTCCGGGTTAATCGGGAAGCGACAGGCGAAGGAATTATTAAATCTGCTGGAAAACCTGGAAGAAGTCAAAGACATTAGGCAGATAACAAGTCTGGTGAAAAAAAACACAAAAAGATAACACGGAATACAGCCGGAATTTTCCTTGAAGTTTACTCGATATTATCCTGACGTACCAGACGCAGGGTGATTCACTCGTTTAGTGCTGATAATCGCAGATATTGACAAAGTTCATAGTAGGAAGATATGTTCCAGGCATTTTCTGTCTGTGTTCATTTTCGACCGCCTTTGCTTCGCTCCTGCACAGTATGGCATGCTGCTTACACTGTAATTGGACAGAGAGGACCGGGCAAAAAGCATGAAGATGCTCGGTCTTTGCGACACTATGGTTAATTTTCTCAGCCCGTTACTGGGCGGCCCGTTACTGGACTGCTTCTCCACCCGGTCTTTTCTCCGGCATGATCTGTTTATATATGCGCGGTATATTGTCCGGATCGAAGACCGGAAGATCGCTGAACCGCCCTGCTTCCATCGTCCACTTTCCCTGTTTCTGGACTGCCCGGTTGAATTCGTCGATGTTGTCCGTCTCAAACTCATAGAGAGCAAGGTATTTACGCTTTATGCCTTCTTTCGGTTCGCCGGCTTCCCACCGCGTTGCCCTGATCATGCCCGAAACCTGGAGCATATCCGGGATATGGACATCGCTGTACCATTCGTTGAATTCCTGCTCCCGGGCCGGATCTTTACAGTCGCTGAAAGCAAAGAAAAAATATCGAGCCATTTTCTCCTCCCGATAGATTCTGGCAGGCATAATAAACGTTAACCCGGTTTTTTACAAGTTATGGTAGACTGGGGATGAGTTAGTAAATAAACGTGGAGGAAAGTATAAATGATCAAGTCAATTTCTTTAGCCTACCGAAAAAAAGGTCTTACCCGGGAAGAGTTCAGCAAGTACTGGCTTGAGCAACATGGTCCGATGGCTGCCCGGGTATTCCCCGGATTGCGGAGATATGTTCAGAATCACTTTGTTACCATTCCCGGGCGGGAAGTGGAGGGCGATGGTATCGTAGAAATGTGGTGGGACGATATCAAGGCATTTGAAAACTCAATGAAATTTTTAGAAACCCCGGAAGGCCGGCCGCTGGCACTAGACGGGGCCAAGTTCGCTGAAATGAAGGGTGGAGGACCGTGGGTGGTGGTAGAACATGTCATCAAAGATGAAATAACAAAATAAAATATATCTTCAAAAAATAAGACCGCACCTGGACGAGAAGGCGACCGTGCTTCGTTTTTGGCTATTGTTTTCTGGTCAAAGACTCACTGGAAGCTGTACGGATCAGTCGTATCCGCTCTATGCTAATCCAGGTATTTGACGATTTCGGTCAGTGAGTGCAGTCGGGAGGTGTCGCGAATATCGGCTGACTCATCAAAACGGTCGATGAGTAGCGCTTTCATCCCCACACCCCGAGCCCCGACAATATCATTTTTATATTGGTCACCAACTAGAACGGCTTCCGGGGCATTGACCTTCGCTTTTTTTAATGCCGCGAGGAAGATCGGGGCATGTGGTTTATCGACTCCGATTTCACCCGAGGTGACGATCACGTCGATGTAAGCATCGATTCCCAAATCTTGGCATAAAACCCTCATATCCCGGTCCAGGTTGGTCAATAACCCGGTAGTCAACTTTCGCGCCCGAACCAATTGCAAGGCTGGAATAACATCGTCATAAAGGACAAAACGCATCGTCGCGGTCGCCTTTTGCATTCGGGTGATAATTCTATTAGCAATGTCCGGTTGTGGGGACAAACTGACGCCCGCCGTAGACAAAATGATCTGGTAGTGGCGGGCGTAAACTTTAGCTTGTTCGGCGTTACTGCGAGCCCTGATCGGTGACTGCCGGTTCTCCTCGAACCATTCTTTATCGGCAGCGGCGATCCCCTGGCGTATCTTTTCGATGCTCACTTCATAACCGAAATCATGCAATACATTTAAAGCTGATACATCACGGGCGGGCTCATACCGGGCAAGGGTATTAAACCAGTCGAAGAATACTGCCTTGATCGCCATGTCTGGTTCAGGCGTCTTGGATACCCTGGTCTTTGATGTAATCTACGGCATCTTGAACCGTAGCAATTTTTTCGGCGTCTTCGTCAGGAATTTCCAGTTTCTGGTTTGGTGTGCTGAACTCTTCTTCCATAGCCATTATCATCTCAACTAGGTCGAGAGAATCTGCACCAAGATCGTCTACGAAATTTGCTGAAGGTATGACGTCTTTTTCATCGGCACCGAGTTGCTCGACGACAATTTTCTTAACCCGCTCAAAAACAGTGGCCACCGTTTCCCCCTTTTAAATCTCTACCGCTTCGTTGTCCTTCAGTTTCAGGACAATCGAACCCAGGACACCATTAACAAATTTTGGCGAACTATCGCTTCCAAATGTCTTGGCCAGTTCGATAGCCTCGTTGATTCCGATGCTGACAGGAATTCTATTATCAATGAAAATCTCAAAGATTGCAAGCCTTAAAATATTCCGGTCGATAACCGGTATCTGATCGATCGGCCAGGCTGTAGCAAACCTTTTAATATATGCATCAGTCTCAGGTAAATTATCGATCACGCCCTTGACCAGTTCTGTGGCAAAAGCAACACTCGCCTCGGGTATCTCTGTTTCAAGCAATAGCCGGTTCAGGACTTCGATGGCTTTGTGATTTACCGCATCAGCTTCATACAATGCTTGAAGACAGACGACTCTTGCTTTACGTCGTTTATTGAAGACCGGTTTATTCATCAGATTGAACAGTGTATTATAACATCGGGCGGCGCGTTATGGTCAACAACCCGGTGATCAACCGGACGACAGCGATTGGTTTTTAATTGATGCCACATCTCCGATATTTATAGTTTTAACGTCTTTGTTGATCCGCCGTACCAGTCCGGTAAGGACTTTGCCCGGTCCGATTTCCACGAAAGTAGTCACTCCCTGACCGATCATGTATTCAACCGAACGCTGCCACTGAACACCGTGACACAACTGGCGGGTAAGTTCTTTTTTTACATCGTCCACAGTGGTCATGGGTAACGCGGTGGTATTCCCGATTACCGGGACAACTGGTGTATCACAAGGTATACTCATGATGATCTGGGTCAAAGCTTCTTCAGCCGGCCGCATGAGAGGTGAATGGAATGCGCCGCTTACCTGAAGCGGGATCGTCCGGCTGGCGCCCCGGCTTTTTGCAATCTCCGCTGCTATATTCAGGCGATCCATGGCGCCGCTGATGACCAGTTGACCGGGACTGTTATAATTAGCGATCTGTGTACCGGTCTCCTGGCATACTTCATTCAAAGCGGATTCTTCCATACCAAGCACCGCCAGCATACCCCCCGCTGTCTTTGTCCCGGCTTCCTGCATCAAGCGACCGCGCTCACGTGCCAGGTAAACTGCAGTAGCAAAATCGAAAACCCCTGCCGCCGCCAGGGCAGTATATTCACCCAGGCTGTGTCCCGCCATGAATGCTGGAAGCGGTAAATTGCTGTTCACTTCCTGCATCGCTTTTAGACAAGCATAACCGATAGTAACTAGCGCAGGTTGAGCGTTTATCGTTTGGCGCAGTTCTTCTTCCGGTCCTTCGAAATAAAGTTTGGATAAAGGAAACTTTAATATTTCATCCGCTTGTTTAATGATTGTCCTTGCCGATTCGAAGGTATCGTAGAGGTCGCGTCCCATGCCGACTGCTTGCGAACCCTGGCCGGGGAAAATATAGGCGATCCGGTTAACCTCAATCAACGTTTTTCTCCTCGCTAGTTATTTTCCGTTGGTATTTGTGTAATAAGCGTTCAAATCTTTCATCCGGCGAGAGGGAGAATGAGGGAATTTAACTGTTCACGCTTTGCAAATGGGTAATTGCTGCCTCGGCCTGATTGATAATTTCTTCAATGATGTCTTTTACCGGTTTAATGTCTTTTACCAGCCCGGCGATCTGGCCGGCCAGCAGCGACCCATTGTCGATATCACCCTCAATCATTCCCAAGTACATTCGGTCCCGATCGAACAACTCCAGGTCTTCTTGCGGTACACCAGCTTTCTCCAACTCGGCGAATTGCGTGCTTAACTGGTTGCGTAGAGTACGTAAGGGGTAACCGAGTGTCTGCCGGGTCACTACGGTACTCGTGTCATCCGCCTCGATGATTTTTTGTTTATATAGATAATGTGCTGTGCATTCGGTACTGCATACGAAACGCGTTCCCATCTGGACACCTTTAGCTCCGAGAGCAAGTGCTGCGGCCAATCCTCTACCATCGGCGATTCCTCCGGCAGCGATGACCGGTATCGAAACGGCATCGACCACCTGCGGTACCAGTGCCATGGTCGTTACTTCTCCAATCCGCCCTCCCGACTCCATACCTTCGGCGACAATAATATCGGCACCAGCTCGCTCCAGCCGGGAGGCCGCAGCAACACTGGCCACTACCGGCATGAATATAGCACCTGCTTTCTTGAAATGCTCTATATACGGCTCCGGATTACCTGCCCCGGTCGAGACTACGACCGGTTTCTGTTGCAGGATGATCTCAACGATTGCCCTGGTATGGGGAGAAGTGAAGGCGATATTCACACCGAAGGGGAGGTCAGTGGCAGCTTTTATCAGGTGTATCTGCTTTTCAACCCATTCTGGACGGTAATGCCCGGTTCCCAGTATGCCTAAACCTCCAGCATTGGAAACTGCGGCCACCAGCGCGGCTGTGCCCACATGGGCCATCCCTCCTTGAACAATGGGATATTTAATGCCGAGTAGATCACAGACAGCTGTTCTGAGCAACGCCAACCATCCTCAGACATGACAGAGAACCGGGTATCTCCTCGTGTGCTTGATACAAATTGACGAGTGGTTACTGGTTACTTCGGTTGATCTAGTTACTATTTGGACTTCTTTTTCGGTTCCTTGACTGCCACCACTTCTCTTCCAGCGTAATAACCACAGGTGGGGCAGACATGATGAGCCCGTTTCGGGCTTTGGCACTGGGGGCAAGATTCCAGAGTGGGCGCAGTGACTGCGATATGAGCACGTCTTTCCCCTCGTCGTGCCCTGGCATATTTTCGTTTTGGTAATGGTCCCATTGTCTATCCTCTCGTAAGCTGCGGCTTTTTGCCTTCAGCTCAGGTTTATTTCCCTATTGATATATATTTATGCTGCGTATTTTCTCGAACTGTGGGTCGATTACCGGCGGGCAGTTGCATTTGTTAACATTCAAATTCATCCCGCAAGCAGCACACAGTCCGGCGCAATTCTCCCGGCATAACGGCTTCATTGGTATCACAATCAAGGCGTACTGCCGGATTGCCTCATTCAAGTCCAGGATGTTATTTTGATCAATGACAAAGCCATCCGGTTCGTCTTCCGGTACTGAGATGGTTTTTCCGGTCAAGATGTCCGTCGTCGGGAAAAACTCCTCCTCAATTTCTAATACTACCGACTGCCGGTATTCGGAGAGGCAGCGTGAACAGGTAACCAGGACATCGGTTTCCAGTTTTCCAGTGACAAGAATACCGCGGTTTGTCCGGAGTAAGGTAACCTCACCCTGAACATGCGGTGTTTCTTCCCCGATATTTACCTTCTCGGCAATTTGATATTTACGCGTTGTGCCGAGTGGTGACTTCAATAACTGGGATACATTGATCTGTACCAAGTCTCTCCTGTATTGGACATGATAAAAGAGAGCATAATCCGGCCAATTCTGCCTTATTATATATTGCCCTTTCTCGCTGAGTCAAATTAGCGGCTATTATTTCTAAGAATCACGACTACTTTTTACATGCCAGGATGGCTCTTTTGACCAGCGCCCTGGCAATCTGCACCTTGTAACGACTGTCGTTCAAAACGCAGTATGCTGCGATCGCTGCCTCTCCTGCTTGCTCCGCTACTGTTTTCGAAATAGTTTTACCGATCAGGTAATTCTCCGCTTTCACAGCCCGGTAAGGCGAGGTGGCCACCGAATTCAAACAGATCCGAGCTGCCGTGATTTTCTGGTTTTCTATTGAGACCAGTACTGCGCAGTTCACGATCGGAAAATCGATTGATTTACGGATGGCGAACTTGATAAAAGAACCTTTGGTGTTACTTGGCGGCTTCGGGATTATAAATTCGGTTACTATTTCGTCTTCATCCAGAACCGTGGAACAGTTCACTCCCGAGGTGAAGAACCGCTCGATCTCGACGGTTCGTTTAGAGGTTTTTACTTTAGCGCCTGCAGCTATCAATACCGGCGCCAGATCCGAAGAATTCACCGCGACACAAGCGCAATTTACACACCGTTTGGCCTCCTGTTGCGCAGCGCCCACTCCCAATCCCCCGTTATCTTCCCGGATGATGCTTTTCAATCTTTCTTCCACTGACAATTCCGGAATTACCGGACGTCTGCTTTTAGTGATGAATTCAGCGTAAAAGGTGGTGGGAATGTTAGCTGCTTCTTCAGCAGAGTGTGTTTCCCCGCTTAAATATTTATCAATTGCCCGGGCTGCTTTTCGCCCGTTGGCCATCGCTCTGGCAACGGTTGAGGGGCCGGTTACAAAATCGCCACCGGCAAAGACATTTTTATTCTTGAACTGTCCTGACTCCTCAATTTTCAGACGATTGTTTCGATCGATCATGTCAGGCGGTATTAATGATGTATCGGCTTCTTCCCCGAGGGCTTTCATCACGGCATCATACTGGACGGTGAATTCGGAACCGGCCACCGATAACGGTCGCAACCGGCCGCTTTCATCCGGTTCGCCCAGTCGCATCCGGGTGCAGGTTAGAGCGATCTTGTTCCCCTTTTTAACTGCGGCTACCGGCGATGTCAGGAATTCGATGGCAATTCCTTCCTGCTCCACCCGCATCACCTCTTCCTTAACTGCTGGCATCTCCGTTCGGGTGCGGCGGTAGATAATAGTAGGCGAACACCCAAGGCGCAGTAACACCCGGGCAACATCGACAGCCACATTGCCGCCGCCGATTACGGCCACTTTCTTCCCGGGCACTCTGATTTCTCCAAGATTGACGTCTCTCAGGAATCCGGTACCCGAACGCATCAGGTTATCGCCTTCGACTCCGGAAGCTCTTTCTTTCCATGATCCCAGGGCAATAAATACTGCTGCGAAGTTCCGCTCTAAATCAGCTAATTTGATATCTTTCCCGACTTCTATACCAGTCTTGATGTTGATGCCCATCTTTTCCAGTGCTTTGATCTGTTTTTTTACGACATCCCTCGGCAACCGGTAAGGGGGAATTCCGTAAAAAAGCATTCCCCCCGCTTCTTTCTGCGCTTCGAAAACGGTTACCGGGTAACCGCGCTTTACCAGGTAATAAGCTGCTGCCAGCCCGGCTGGACCAGAGCCGATTACGGCAATTTGCCCCCTATTTTTTTCTTGAGGCGTCACCATTAGTTCATTACTGTTATCCAGGATGTAATCACCGATCTCACGTTCAATGGCTCTTATCGCAACCGGTTCATCCAGTTGCCCGCGATTGCAGCCGCTTTCGCAGGGATGCGGGCACACCCGTCCGGTTATTGCAGGCATCGGGTTAGCTTCCAGCAATAACCGCGCCGCTCCGGTCATATCACCGGCACGGAATTTGGCCAGGTAAGCCGGTATATCCACTCCGGCAAGGCAGTCGGCTGAACAGGGAATAACACCCACCCGGTTTCCTCCGAAGATGGAGTGATACCGTGCGTCACCGATCATGGCATAACAGGTGCGGCCACCCTTGCGCATGCAATTAAAGAGATTACCTGTGACCCAGTAATACCAGCAACGGTTACTCTGGCAGATATTGCCGGCGATGGTTCCCTGCTCCCGGATATGAGGTGACGCCGTTTTATTGGCAGCTTCTGCCAACAGAGGGATATGCTTTTTCACTGCCGGATTGCTGGCGATATCTTCTAAGCGGGTCAGCGCTCCGATCCTGATGGTGTGTCCAGTCGTCTTGATATAGTCCAGTCCCGGAATCGACTTGATATTGACGATCACTTCCGGGGTTTCGGTCAGAATGGCGTCTTTCATCTGGCCCAGCAGGTCCGTCCCGCCAGCGATGATTCTAGCCTTACCAACGTTGTCTTGCAACACTGCAGTTGCTTCTGCGATTGACGATGCATTGATATGTTTGAATTTTTTCATTTTCTTATGCCTTTCCCAATGCTTTCAGGACTTTTTCCGGGGTCATCGGCAGATCGCTTACCCAGATGTTCAGGGCGTTGTAGACAGCCGGTACGATTAATGTCGGTACCACCGTTGCGATGTCCTCCCCGATTCCCACCACCCCGTAAGGTCCGTAACCCATCCCCGTCTCCACCAGCAGAGTGTCGATCGGTCCTACATCAAGAATCGTGTTAACCTTATAATTGAGCAGGTTCCCGTTTAACATAATGCCAGTGTTCGGGTCGTGGACTATCTCTTCGGTCCGTCCCCGGCCAACCGCCATGTATGTGCCGCCGTATTGCTGTGCTTCGCACCCGTCCCAGTTTATGACTTTACCAACGTCATTAACATTGACTACTTTCAGGATTTCCACTTCCCCGGTCTCCGGATCGACGGCTACTTCCATGAAATGAGCCTGCCGGCACAATCGCAACCGGGCTCCTGAATAAGCTCCCCTCTGAACCTGGAATGAATGGGCGAACATAGGCGGTCGGAACGGGTAACCGGTAATTTTCTCTCCGGCGGTCATCGGCTCGCCGTGCGGTGATAGCATAGGGCCCATTGCCCCTGAAGGCCCTATGAACTCCGCCATGGTTTTCCGGTTCTGCTGGTTCGCTTTTTCAAAGATAACAGAATCTTTAATCTCCAGATCCTCCGGTTTCTTGCCCGGGAAAGCCGGCGGGAAACTGCCGAACTGCGATGTGCCGGTTGGGCTGGTCGCGGCCTCCAGGATTTGTTGTTTCAACAGGCGGGCAGCATTGCGGATAGCATAACCATTGACCGACATATTGGTCGACGAATCGGGCGTCATGGTGAAAAATCCGGTATCGTTGTGGGGACGATAAATTACATCTTCAACTTTCATACCGAGTTCATCAGCGGCGATTTGGCAGTAAGCGGTTTCAGCATTTACCCCTACGTCCGCCCGGCATCCCAAAATGGTTGCTGTCCCGTCGTTACGTTCGATCATAATGGCGATCTCACCTGATCCCGCCGAGTCTTCCCATTCATGGGTCCAGGTCATAGCCATACCGTGAAATCTGCCGTCAGGCAGCTTTTTTATCCCGGGTTTATGCCATTTCCGCTTCCACTGAATGGCTTTTGTGCCTTTGGCGATACACTCGCGCAGACTGTCGCGGACCTCAAAACCCATCTCGGACTTGCGTTGATTCAGCCAGTTCATGTCATGACCATGAGCGCCGTCATTCTTGATGGCTACTTCTACCGGATCCATTCCCAATGCTGCCGCTACCTGGTTGAATACCATTGTCAGGCTATGGCAGTTAGCATTCTGTTCACAGCGTGTCGGTACCGTCGGCCCCTTGTTCACTTTTACTGCGTCCAGCTTTCCGTAAACATTCGGGATGCAGGTGTTATCAATGATATGTTTTACAATGCCAAAAGCCGGCATGGTCTGGTTGACCATGACCGCTCTTTCTTTGACGGCGGTAATTTTACCGTCGAGCTTGAAACCGACCTTGAAGTAATATACACCGACATCCATCTCGCCGCCATAAAAGTCTTCGCGACGACTAAAAACCCACTTCACCGGCCGGCCGGTCCTTTTAGCAATCACTGCAGCGCAGTAATGTCCGCCCATATTCCAGGCCATCTGGGACCACCCGCCGAAGCTGGCTCCCTGATATAGAATATGAATCTGGATCTTATTCATCGGGATACCGCCGAACCACGAGGCGATCGCTCGTTTGCAAATATGCGGTCTCTGGTGTTTTATCCAGACTTCAGGGTATTCGCCGTTCCACTGGAAAACCCCGCATGGTCTTTCCGGACCAATCCAGGTATTGTATCCTTGCTTTAGTTTAAATTCGATGATCTTATCAGCTTCAGCAAATCCTTGTTCCACGTCGCCGATCTTTTCCACGGACAACGCTTCACCATAAAGGTTCCCGTCCGGGTTGTTTTCCGGGTCGGTCAGCGGCGCCCCCGGCTCCAGGGCTTTTTCCGGATCGAGGACGAAAGGCCTGACTTCCCATTTCACTTCGATCAACGACAACGCTTGTTCGGCTATCTCTTCATTATCGGCAGCAACAGCTGCGCCAACCTCTTCTCCCTGGAAATAGGCTATCTCAGGTATCACTTTGACCGGTGAAGGCTCATGCCCCCCCAGATCGGCGGTTTCCGGCAACTCCGGATCGTCATATCTGAGAATCGCCCGGACACCCGGTAGTGCTTCGGCTTTACTCGTATCCATACTGATAATCTTGGCATGGGGGTAGGGCGAGGTTAAAAACCTCATGTACAACATCCCGGGCAGTTTCACATCCAGAGTATATTTCGCCTGACCGGTTGCTTTTTCATAACCGTCGATACGGCGCACGCCCCGTTTTCCGACCGCCTGGTATTCCTTCCGAGAATACCCGTCACGTTTCCTGTTATCGAGGAGTTCCTGGATTTTGGCCATTTCTTTTTCAGACATTCGGCTTACCTCCCCTCATGATGCTGGCAGCTTCCAGTACCGCTTTGATATGCTGCGGATAGCTGCCGCAACGGCACAGGTTTCCGGCCAGGGCTTCCTTGATCTCATTCTCGGTAGGATCCATATTACGGTCAAGAAATGCTTTCGCCGTGACTACAAAACCCGGTGTGCAGTAACCGCATTGCATACACGAGTATTTTACGTATGTTTCGATCAAGGGATGTTTAGCCCGGGTAATGCCTTCGATTGTCTCGATATTTTTACCGTCGCACTCAATCGCCAGCATCATGCATGATAGCACCGGCCTTCCCTCCATGATTACCGTGCAGGCTCCGCAAGCACCTTCATCACAAAAAGCTTTAGTGCCCGTCAGTCCCAGTTCATCGTGGAGAGTGTATTGCAATGTCCAGGTGGACTCTACTCCTACTTCATACAGTTCTCCATTCACTTTTAGCTTGATCTTTGCCTCGTATAACGGTTCATTCTTCTCTACTGATGCCATACCCGGAAATTCTCCTTTCCTGAAAACTCGGATAATCAAAAGAGCTAGTCGGTTAATCGGTTAATCTAGACTAACCCGGATTTTTTGCCGTGCTTGTGTGATTATACCGAACGTTCGGGGATTTGACCAGAGACTGAAACTTTGATCGGAGTATATAGTGTCTGGGTCAGACTGTTCAGTCTGACCCAGACACCTTCTCCAGAAGGGGTTCTGTAATTAGTGAAGAATTATTCTAAACTAGTCACGTTGTCCCCACGGCCAGGGAATGCTGGGGATCTGGGGAGTACTTGTTGTTGACTTTGGCCGGGCGACCAGAGTCAACGAGACACCGAGGTTAATGTTTTCTCTTAAAATATTTAATGTGACTGTATCCCCGACCTTTCTGGTGACTAGATAATTTTGCAAGTCTATAAAACGCTTGACAGCTTGACCATCGATCGCTGTGATGATATCACCGCCCTTTTTGGGCATTCCGTTTGCGTATGATCCTGATGCTACCAGTTTAGCTTTGGCTGCCGGACTGTCTGTAACGATTTCCACGATATAAACACCCTGGTGATAAGTAATGCCAATCTCTTTAGCCAGGCTCTCAGTCAATTCCAGAACACTGAAACCAAGCCAGGGACGCTCGATGGTTTTGCCGGCTTTCAGTTCAGGAAGTACCCGTAGTGCTACACTAGACGGAATGGCATATCCGATGCCGGTCCCCTGGCCTTCAAAAGCTGTATTGATACCTACCACCAGGCCGCTTGAATTAAGTAATGGACCGCCGGAATTACCGGGTTGGATATTGGCGTCGGTCTGGATCATACCTGGTAATGAACTACCTTCTACCTGTCTATTAAGCCCGCTGATAACGCCGACCGAAATCGAATTCACCAGTCCATAAGGACTACCCAGCGCGATCGCTATTTGGCCCGGTTTGAGATAGCTGGAATCAGTCAGGGTCAGCGGTGTAATCCCGGCTACTGCGGCAGCATCGACTTTTATCACTGCCAGATCGCTGGCCTCATCTGTGCCGAGTATAGTTGCGGTCGCAGAATTACCATTGTTAAAAATGACTTCAACGCGGGTAGTGCTGTCGACTACATGATAATTGGTCAGGATGTGGCCTTCGTTATCGATCAAAAACCCGGAACCCTGCCCGCTTGTGGAATAACCGCTGAAAACGGTGCTTTTTGACGTTACAACGATTTCGACAATTGCCGGGCTAGCCTGCTCGTAAATACTGGTGATGATCGTTTCCTCGGCCATGATTGGATTTGTCGCCGCTGCGGCTGGTTTTTCCGTAACTACACAGCCGGTCAATCCTGTGAATAACATGATCGCAGTTAGCAGTAAAGCCAGCACGGTGTTGGATTTGTTTATAAGTGATTTCACTTGTTCTACCTCCCGGTTCTTCTCTGCCCGGGCAAGCCCGGTAGAAGCCGCCTCCAGCGCTAGTAAGAGACTGGCTGCCGGACCTGCCCATCCAGGACAATTGCTATCTTCGCGTATAAATGTTATGGAAATATTAAGCGACCACAGTATTGATTGTGCTATTAAAATCGAAAATCGCAAATTGTTACTTGCTTAAAAACAATGGTAATTTTTTCGACGTACTTCAATGCGAGCAAAGAGGTCGTTCTTCTGGTCCGGGCTTATAATAAATCTTAGCAACGTTGGTCAAGAACCTTATTTTCTCCTTCATTAAAATATAATTACGAGGTAAAAAACGGATAATCGAGAAAAAATCAACGCTGTCCAGCGCATGCAGGACTTCATCGAGCGGCATATTACAGATCCGATTACCCTGCATTCGCTCGCCCAAGCCGCCGGGTACTCGCCGTGGCATTCCGCCCGGATATTCCGGGAGATAACCGGGAAAGCACCGTTCGAGTATATCCGGGAGTTCAGGTTGTCGCGCGCAGCCATCAAGCTCCAGTACAGTGATGTCCGGGTCGTCGATGTCGCCCTCGACTTTTTATTTGAATCGCACGAGGGATTCACCCGGGCTTTCTCGAAACAATTCGGCATCAGTCCGCGGGAAATCGCCCGAAATAAAACCCCAGTCCGTTTATTTTTACCCGGCAAGGCGAATGACTATAACCTCAAATTACAAAAAGGAGAAATGAAAATGACACAAAAAACCCGACCCAATACGGTCTTTGTACAGGTCATCGACTGGCCTGCCCGGAAACTGATCATAAAACGCGCTAAAAAAGCAACCGGTTACTTTGAATACTGCGAGGAACTGGGTTGTGACATCGATTCTTTCCTCGGAACACTCAAAGAAGCGATTGGTGAACCGATGGGTCTGTGGCTACCGGAAAATATCAGGCGTCCCGGTAGTTCAGAGTATGTGATGGGCGTTGAAATGACCGCTGACTACAAAGGCCCTGTCCCCGAAGGTTACGATGTAATCGACCTCGCACCGTGTAAAATGATGATCTTTCAAGGCACTCCTTTCGAGGACGAAAAATTCCAGGAAGCGATCGCTGATCTCTGGGAAGTGATGAAGACCTATAATCCTGAGATTTATGGTTTCGCCTGGGCAGACGATGACGGTCCCCGCTTCCAGCTTTCACCCCAGGGTTACCGCGGCTATATTGAAGGCCGACCGGTACGGCAGTTAAATCAACCAAAGAAATAGACAAACCATAAAGGGGGCGTTCGACTGAACGCCCCCTAATTAATCCGAACCAACACAAATCAATCTTTTTACTGTCGTCATATGATGCTAATATGCTTATCCTCGCATATCATCAAGCAACAATTTTAAGATTTATCAGCGAAATATGAGACAATTAGTAAATCAATTAACTACAATACTTGCAGTATTAAGTATACAGGTAGAGCGCCGATAGATGTCTTTGAAAATACTATCGCATTACGAGATACCTTTATTTACTGAATATTTATCTTCTCGGCCTTTTCCCCGCATGCCGGGATTTTGCCTTGCAACCCGCAAAGATTACATATCCTTTTCAGGCAATTTGGAGTCTCTTCCGCCCGACACGCCCGCTCATATTCCGCTTTCAAGAAACTGGTACTGACTCCAAGGTCGATATGCCCCCAGGGTAATGGTTCGTCCAGCGATCGTTCCCGGCTGGCATAAAAATCGGGGTCGATCCCGCTGTCAGTAAAAGCCTGCAACCAGTGGTTGTAATTAAAACGCTCACCCCAAGAATCGAAGAGTGCTCCCAGTTGCCACGCCCGGTAAATTACCGATCCCAACCGCCGATCACCTCGTGACATTGCTGCTTCCAACTGGCTGGCTTGAGTATCGGACCAGGATAGCCGGATCGCTTTCCGCCGTAAGATCTGGCGTAATACCTCCTGCTTTTCCATTATTGCTGCTTCACTTTCTCTTTTTACCCACTGGAACGGCGTATGCGGCTTGGGGATGAATGTCGACAAGTTGACCCGGAGTTGCGGCGGCCGCCGACTCACTTTCTGCCCTTCGACAAACACTTTGTTAATGAGACTGCCGATTTCCCGCACATCTTCCAGAGTCTCTCCGGGCAATCCCAGCATAAAATATAACTTGAGGCTGTTCCAACCTTTACCGAAGGCTTCGTTGGTCGTTGTCAACAGGTCGGTTTCCGTTACTCCCTTGTTGATCGTCAGCCGCATTTTCTCGCTGCCCGCTTCCGGAGCGAAGGTGAGTCCGGTCTTCCGATGAGACGGTAAGGCTCCCATTAACTCCACGGAAAAAGTCCCGATATACAGGCTGGGTAAGGAGATGGATAGGTCGGGGTATTTCTGGGTCAGTGTTATGACCAGTCTCTTGATATCGGAGTAATCGCTGCTGCTCAGGGAGACGAGGGAAATCTCATTGTAACCGCAGTTGGCAATCAATTCTCCGACAGCCGTCACAACTTCATCAACTGGTCTTTCACGAACCGGGCGGTAGATCATCCCAGCCTGGCAAAAACGGCACCCGTTACTGCAACCGCGCTGGATCTCGATGGCGCCCCGGTCATGTACCACCTCGATATAAGGTACTACCGGACTGGTGACCGGCGGGGGCAACCTGGTAACGATACGCCGTTTTACTACTGCTGCTGCTTCCGGCACCACTGGTGTTAAGCTTTTGAATAGACCTTCTTCTTCGTATTCCGCTCTATAATGCTTGGGAACGTAGACTCCGGGAATCCGGGCGAACTGGCGTAAGGTGGCATTGCGATCCTTGTTTTTTCTGATTTCCCGTAGGGCTGTCACAATTTCGATAATGACTTCTTCACCATCTCCGATAACGAAGCAATCGAAAAAGGCGGCCATCGGTTCCGGGTTGAAAGCTCCGCTTCCCCCGGCAATAACCAGGGGATGTGTCTCGTCCCGGGCGCCTGCCAGCAATGGGATACCGGCCAGGTCGAGCATCTCCAACACATTGGTGTACGTTAACTCATGCCCCAGAGAAAATCCCAGGATATCAAACTCATTCAAAGGTTTTTGGGATTCTAAACTGAATAATGGAATCCGTTCCGCCCGTAATAAAGCGGCCAGATCCACCCAGGGTGCAAACACCCTTTCTGCCAGGACATCGGATTGCCGGTTTAGAATATCGTATAAGATCGAGATAGCCATGTTGGACATGCCGATTTCATATACATCGGGATAAGCCAGGGCGATACGAATAGGTGTGTCATCCCAATCCTTGCGGATGCTATTCCATTCCCCGCCTGTGTAACGCGCTGGTTTGTTAACCTTATGAAGGATGTGGTCCAGATTATTGATCAACGATTATTCACCTGAAATATTTGTATTTTACCTGGAACTAGTATACTCCGAACTAGTCAACCATCTCTGAGAAATCGAACCGCATGCCGTCGGTGGCCGCGATCACCCGGACGCCTGTCCTCTGACTTACCCGCTCTGCTACTGCTGTAGGGTTCGCTTTCAAGACGCTTAAACCGAAGTGGGTCAGTATCGCTGTTTTTGGTTTCAGTTCGGAGATGATCTGGATTGCGTCGCTGACCGAGAGGTGTTCTATCGGCGAATCATGTGATGTGAACCGGTGTTCCAGAAAAAGGGTATTGATGATCAGCATTTCACCGCCATAATAATGCGATATTTCTTTAAAAAACAGTGTATCGGCGATATAGGAAAAGGTGTGCTTCGGTGTCTTGAAAACCATGCCGTATGTCTCCACCGGGTGCATGTGCTTTACCGGTGTGGTAAACGTAATATCGCCGAGGGTGTAAGATTTCTGTTCTGAGAGCACCACTACTCCTCTAAGGTACTTTTTCAAGTAGGAATACAGGATCGGTTCCGGTCCCAGCGCATCGGCAGGAGCGAAGACCATACCATGCGGGTTCAAGCCACTGTTAGTCATCGCTTCCACCATTACATTTACGTCACCGGAATGATCCAGATGACGATGCGAAACAATCACGGCGCTCAGTTTTACCGGGTGGAAGTTCTGTTTCGTTGCCTGCACAATGGAGCCCGGTCCCGGATCAAGCAGTATTTCAGTCCCGCCGAGATTCATCCAAATCCCACCCGAAGCAAGGGTCTGACTGATGATCATGAAACGGGCACCACCTGTCCCCAGAAAGGTGAGGTGGTCCCCGGTCGACTCGGTGTTTTTCATTGCGTTCTGTATTTCAATCCCCGTAACTTCTATTCAGTTTTAATCCAGGCACCGACCGCGCAATAACCATTGCTATTAGTCTTGACATTCAATGGGTTCAAGTCAAGTTCGGAGGTTCTGAGTTTTACCGGTTATCACTTCGTAAGCAAGAGCGAGAACAGTCTGTCCGAACGTCACTTTGCGAGATGCATACACCCCGCCGGTGTCTGTGTTTCGAACGGTTGCTTCGGCTTTTTTGTAATTCATTCTTGCCCGGTCATTAACAGTCTAGAACCGTACTAATTGAATGTCAACACGCTTAGTGCTCAATCTTTGATTTCGCCATTTTTTTCTAATTTACATCTCTAAAGCCACAGCACCCGTTATTTTAGACAGCATAATTTGTGGAGTCACTTTTCACGTAATCGCCGGTTATTTGTTGATCAGTACCCGGATAATGCCTCTCTTGAACGTCTCCGATCAACTGCGGAAGCCGGGGAGAATACCAAGACCCCAGAGAACGACCAGGGCGACGATGATAACAGCGGTAATGATGGTAGCGATCAGTCGCCGCCGCCGGGTGCGCAACAGGGGAAGGAAAGAGGGGCGGTAGATACCGAGTCCGGATTCGATTTGTTTCCAGGCATCATGCGGCACACCTGTCTCGGAAGCAGCAGTTTTCAAGGCACGGCGCAAACGATCCTGGGCAACAGCAAGGTCAGCAAGTTCCTGCTGGCAGCAACTGCAGATGGCAAGATGGGCTTCAATCCATCGTCTTTCTTCAGCCGTTACTTCGTTGTCCAGATAGGCGGCGAGTAGAGAACTAACTTCTTTACATTCCATAGGTTGTTTTTACCCATCACCACCGGGAATCGATGCCATCCGTTTCCGGAGGGCTTTCAGCCCGTGGTTTATTCTCGATTTTACAGTCCCAAGGGGTACACCGACCACTTTTGCAATCTCCTCGTAAGAAAGATCATTGAAATATCGCAATATCAGAACGGCGCGTAATCGGCCGTCAAGGGTATTTATTGTATCTACAATCTGTTGATGTTCCAGATGAGCGATAACGTCTTCCTCGCGGTCGCGGCCGTCCGGTAATCCGAGAACATCCATGTTGATCGCCGTTGGACCTTTACGCCGGTGGCGGAGCGATTCGTTTACCGTAATCCGGTGCAGCCAGGTGCTGAGTTTCCCTTTGTCCGGATTATATGTATGGCGTGACTTCCAGACTGAGGTAAACACCTCCTGCAAAACATCTTCAGCATCCTGGCGATTACCGGTAATGAGGTATGCATTATTATAGACCCCTCTCTCGTACTCCCGGAAAAGGGCTTCGAATGCGGCAATATCGCCCGATTGCCATTTTTCCATCAGGCAGCACCTGGATAATAATATAGTCTTTTTGCGCCGGAAATGTTCATCTGCTACGCCGTACGCAACGCAGTCAGAATACAACTTTTCAATGACGGTGACAATCGCCGATCGGTAATGATAATTCATTCAGTAATTCATGATGGCAATACCTGTAAAATAAAGGTATGATAAAGAAGCCTAAAAGGAAAGCCTCGACCAGTAGACAAGGGCGGTATAACAGACGGGAGGAATGGCGATGTCAGGAGTTATAGCGATCAACTTGAACGGCGATATTCCCCTGGAGGATATCGCCAACGCGGCAGGTATCTTACAACCCCGGGGCGACGAGTGGGGAGGGGTAGCAGTCAGGAAGGACGGCCAGATTGAAAGGTATGCCAGCCAGGGTAAAATACGCCCCTTGTTCGAACGGGAACATGAGACCTTGTTACATGCCAAGCAACTGATTATTCACGTCAACCAGAGTCCCCGTAATCCCCAGCCTGCCTGGATTGAAGAGACAGATATGGGACCGATCGCCCTGGCATTCGACGGGAAAATTACCAACAAAGAAGAGATCCGCCAGTTATCACCGTATTTAATAGGTTCGGAAGCCGGCATTATTGCCCGGATCGTCGGGGCAGCACCGGACCCGGTGACCGGGATTGAAAATATATTTCAAACGGCAAAAGGACCTTTTTGCCTGGTTCTGTTGACCCGGGACGGCATATACGCTGCCCGCGATACGATCGGAATCCGGCCGATGGTACTTGGCCGGTTATTGGGGGAAACCTTCGGTTGCGGGGTGGCTTCAGAATCAATCTGTCTGGAACATCTGGGGATGGATATGGTGAGAGACGTCCGCCCTGGGGAAATCATCGAAATCAACCCGGAAGGGTTTAAAGTGCGGAAGACGATACCCGGCGCCCATCTCTCGATATGCAGCTTTGAATACGGTTACTGGGCCAGAGGTTCTTCAATCATCGAAGAGGTCTCGGTACGCGACGTCAGATATGAAGCGGGACGGGAGTTGGCTGCAGCTTGTCCCGAAGCAGACATGATTTCCAGTTTTCCCATGTCAGGCAACCTGACCGCCGAGGGACTGCACAAGGCTTCGGGCATCCCGTTTGAGAGCGTTTACGACTATAACACTGAAGCCGGCGGCCGGAGTTTTCTGCCCTATGATTCCCGGCTGCGGAGAGAACGGGCGAAAAACAAGTTACTTCCCATGTCCGCCGCTATCAAGGGAAAAAAGATCATCATGGTCGACGA
>JBBITI010000040.1:0-18917 GCA_037440885.1 Dehalococcoidales bacterium
GCGAGAGAAGACCTATTAGGCGACGAGGGGCAGGCTTTCTCGGCAGGGAAAAAATGGTTGCCCGGCAGAAGAATCGTCCGCGCGGCGCGAACGGTGGGAATTTGCAGGAGATTACTAGACGAAGCATTGATCCGGGTGCAGACGTGGCAATACATGATCCGACCGATATCCGAACAGCCAGCAACACGAAGGGCACTGGCAGAAATAGCTGCCGAGATCCAGGCGACGCGCTTGCTGGTATACCAGGCAGCATGGAAAGCGGATAAAGGCGATGATGCGAAATACGAGGCGGCAATCGCCAAGTTCCATACAGAAAATACAATTACAAAGGTAGTGAATAAGACAGCCCAGATCTACGGCGGACCAGCAGACATATCCCGATCGAACACATACGCTGCGCCGATCAATTTCCAGGTATCTGAATTACTGTGTTATGTTATTTCACGCAACCTGATGAAAGGGCTAATCTAAAAACCGATCAGGATGAAGACAACGATAAAGCAAGGTTAAGGTAGATTCCGGCGGCAGCGACAACCTGCGGGAAGGCAACAAATTCTTCCGGGGTATGCGCTTCCTCGAGACGGCCGGGGCCGAGGATTATGGGATCGACGCCCGCTCCCCAGAGAGTGTTGGCATCAGAATGACTGCGAAAATCGGAGGGCTGCCAGGTAAGCGACATATCAGCGAAGACCTGCCGCAACGTCCTGACGACCGGTCGATCCGGGGAAATCTTATAACCGGCGTGAGCTTCTTCGAAACGCATTTCAGCATCAAGGCGGTGAGTACCGGCGATACAGTCGCTGACGACACGCTCCAGCTCACTCTTAAGTACATCGATCAGATAGTCAGGGGGAGAATGCAGGTCCAACCACACCTCACAGCTATCCGGAATGACAAAACCAAGCGGGTATGCGGAGAGATCACGAATATTATAGACAACGCCGCCAGGATGGGAGGTGGCGAATTCGGTCAGCGACATAAGTAACCGCAGCATACCGGTAATGGCATTCAAACCCTGTTCCGGGACAGCAGGATGCGCCCTTTTTCCACGCGTTCGAAGAAGCAACTCAAGATAGCCATAATGACCGAGACAGGGAACCAGACCGGTAGGCTCACCGATAACAGCCCAGGGGAAATTATACTCTGCGACCAACGTCTTTGCACCGCTGTTATCTTCTTCTTCATCCACAACCAGAGCAAGCCCCACATTATCGCGGAGGGCATTGTTTTCGGCGAGGGCAGTAAAGACCTCCATCATAGCGGCACAACCGGCCTTCATATCCGCCGCCCCGACACCATAGACCCGGCTATCCTGTTCACGAAAACCAAAGCTGTTGAGATCATAGGCGGTAACGGTATCTAGATGCCCGACATAACAAAGAGTGATTCGATCCGGGTTTTCCGGGAAGACCAGGAGATTGAAACGGTGTTCGTCGACAGCCTGCCTGACCACAACCAAGCCATGCTGCTCCAGGTAAGAGGCCGCGAATTCCAGAATTTCTTCTTCCTTACCGGAGGGGCTGTAGCAATCAAGCAGATTCCGAAGCAGCATCTTGAGACGTACCGGATTTACTTCCATCCAGTTCTTCCTTTACAGCTTTCTCTTACCGGAGGAAACAATCCCGTTCACGCTGCTGTGGTCAGACGAGGAAGGCGAGGTGTTGGTATTTTGTTCCTTTTTACGAGAACGGCGATACAAGGTTTTACCCAACCAGACATGGCGGCGTGAGATAGAAAAACCGAGGGAATCAAAAAAGGCGAGGGCATTAGCATTTTCAGCTTCGGTATCGGCAATGACCATGCGGGCACCACTTTTAAGCAATTTCTGTTCAAAACGACGATAGAGGCGGCGACCGAGACCGATCCGATGGTAATCATCATGGACACCGATCCAACTCAGATAACCATATTTTTTCCAGGCGGTACCTTCCTTCTCGATGGTAGTCGCCAGAATAAAACCAACGACCCGTCCGCCAGCTTCGGCGACAAGGCAATATTCCGGATCGGTAGTAAAGTGTTCAGTAACCTCGAAAGGGTCCCAGGTGCGATAGAGAATAGGAAACTCATCGCTGGTAAACAAGTCTTCACCAAGATGATAGACGGCGGCAAGATCATCAATCTCCATCTGCCTGATCTCGACTTCAACACGATTACCGTTACCAGGAGACACCATGATCAACCTCGCTCCTTTAACTTTAGCGCATTAAGAATGCCCATATAAGGCTTCATACGTCCCTCAAGGTCATGATGTTTTTACAACGGGCACGGACTATAGACTACAACAAATGCAGGTTGGTAGTAAATACGATAACCGCCGGCAGCCAGATCGCTTCATGAGATAACACCCAATACTCGGAAAACCAGTCAGGACATGATTTCAAGGAACTTGATAATATAAGCGATATCGCTTATATTACCAACAATGGAAATACCCAGAGGAGTCCTCAAAATTGAATACGAGCCGGAGGTGGATGTGCTGACGATCTACCTCCGGGAGCCGGGGACTCCTTTGAACCACAGCGGCGAAGCGGAGCCGGGGTTAATATTAAACTACACCGAAGATAACAGTCTTTCCTCGATAGAAATCATGGATGCCAGCAAGCGTTATCCAGCGGGTCAACTACTTACTCACAGCTTAGATGAGTTTATTAACCTGAGGACGGCATCAGAGTTGTCAAAAATTGCCCCTGTGACTCTGAGAACGCAGGCGGACAAGGGGAAATTGTGGGCAATACGACTTGGCAGACAATGGATAACGACACGCGACCGTCTGCAGCAGTATATCGAAAGCCGCAGTCGGAAAGCTACGATTGCGAACTTATATCTTAATAAACCGACAGGAGCAAATATGTCAAAAACAGTGTCTCTACCATTAACCAAGGAAGCAATACAGGATTTGAGGTCGGGAGACAACGTCCTATTGAAGGGGACAATGTTAGTAGCGCGCGATGCGGCACACAAGAGAATTGCGGAAGCATTAGACAAAAACGAACCTTTGCCCTTCGAATTGAAAGGGCAAACCATTTATTACATGGGGCCGACGCCTGGGAAACCAGGCCAGGCGATAGGTTCAGCCGGGCCGACAACCAGCGGGCGCATGGACATTTATACACCACGATTGCTGGAAGCAGGACTCAAGGGGATGATCGGCAAGGGGATGAGATCATCCTTCGTGAAAGAGGCAATAAGGAAGCAGGGGGCAGTATACCTGGCGGCAATCGGGGGGACGGGGGCATTGATATCAAAAACAATTAAAAAAGCCGAGGTGATCGCCTACCGAGAACTGGGGGCAGAGGCGGTTTTACGGATCGAGGTCGAAGACTTTCCGGCAACGGTGATCAACGATATTTACGGCGGCGACCTGTACGAAGAAGGCAGGCGGAAATACCGCAAGTAACCAACGCCCCTACCAGAATCCGGTTACATGGACAACAAACAGATGCGCACCATTTGGGGCACGCGGAGACAGAAAGGCATACGGCAGATCCAAGCTCCCAGCATCACGCTAAAACCCGGCAGCCAGCGTATGAGGCGTTACCGCTGAATGACTTCCAGCATAAAACCACAATCGGCTTCAGTATCGAAGAAGGCGTAACCACCCCCGTGAGGGCGCCAACCGCGCTGGACCACCGAGTACCCTTTTTCCGCCATGGCGGTGACGACGGCATCGATATCGTTAACAAAGAAAGAAAAATGCTGGATACCCTCACCATTTTTCGCGAGGAATTCTTTCTGCATGCAGTCAGAGACGGGTTCGATAAGTTCAATCTCGAGCGGACCGACTCTGGCGAAGAGCATCTTGAGTTTGACTTCAGCAGGTTTACCCCAAGCTTCCCAGCGCACGGTCGGTTCGGCATCCAGCGGTTTGAAAGGTTCGATACCGAGTTTGGCAAAGCCGCGGCGGGCTTTTTCAATATCTTTGACAATAATTCCGATCTGGCCAAAATTGGTGAACAATGGATTTTCCGACATGACGAACTCCTTTGGTATTATAATCAGTACCACAGTACCGCAACAACCGAATCAAGACACACCTTGTTTAAATTTTCCCCTCGAAGAAATTACGCGGACCGTCGATAAGAAGACGGTCAATGATATTTTAAGAGACGTTCATAGCAAACAACCCGGGAAAGACAACATTTTTTAGATAGAGATAACCGTTTGGAATGATCGAGTTTCACCCGGTGCAGAGGGACACCTTCCTCTTTAAGGATTTCGATCCGGCGGCGGCTGACCTGACCGGGAGAACAGGAAGGGATGATAACGGGGAGGCCGGCATTGGAACTAAGAATATGCTCGCGGGACAAAGTAACGCTGAGCTGAGAGGAATCGACCGGGCCGAGGACAGTAGACACAGTTGTCATTATTGATCTCCTCGAAGAATGGGGAACTACCAACTGCGCCGGGTCAACAAAGCCCCGCCATCTACAGGGAGTGCGACGCCAGTAATCCAGCGAGCTTCGTCACTATTAAGGAATACAGCAGCCCAACCGATGTCCCAGGCAGTCCCTTCGGTCTGCAACGGGGTAGATTTGCGACGAGCTTCGCGTGTTTCGGGAGTCATACCATCAGCGACCATAGGGGTATAAACCATGCCCGGGATAATACAGTTAACACGGACACGATCGGCAGCGTGCGAAGACGCTATCGCCTTTGTCAAAGCGATGACAGCGCCTTTTGAAGTGGAGTAGGCATCCATACCGCGCGGGCGAAGGGCGGCGACAGAAGAGATATTGGTAATAGAACCGCCACCGCTTTTGATCATTGCCGGAATGGCCGCCCGGCAGGTAAGTACCATACTCCGCAGATTAACATTCATGACACGATCCCAATCTTCCAATCGGGAGTTAACGACCGTGCCGGTATGGTCGATACCGACATTGTTATGCAAGATATCAAGCCGGCCATAGCGAGCGACGGTAGTTTTTATCAAGGCCTGGCAATCGGCTTTCCGGGTAACGTCAGCGGCAAAGATCGAAGCTTCTCCACCTTCGGACTCAATCATTTTCAAAGTCGCGGCGGCCCGTTCAGGAACTAGATCCGAGATCAAGACTTTCGCCCCTTCACGGGCAAAGAGGACAGCCACAGCCTTACCGTTACCGATACCCGGCCCGCGGGAGCCGGCACCGGTGACGATGGCGACTTTACCGAGTAAGCGCGGTTTTCTTGCATTCATATCACGACTCCAGAGGACGCATATGAGGTAAGACGTCAGGGTTAAGAAGCCTTAGCGGTTGGGCCTGAAGAAAGGCTTTAATACCATCGACAGCGTCGTTAAAGAAAATTTCATAGGTCTCGCGGGTGACGAAACCGAGGTGGGGTGTAAGGACCACATTATCCAGTTCACGAAGGGGGTCACCGGTGGGGAGAGGTTCGATATCGTAAACATCCAAACCAGCCCCGGCAATGGACCGCGAGGTTAAAGCCCGCAGCAGAGCGACTTTATCAACGATGGGGGCCCGCGAGGTGTTGATAAGACAGGCAGACGGTTTCATCAAGGATAACTCGGCAGAACCGACCAGATTACGAGTACGCTCGCTCAATTGAAGATGAATAGAGACGATATCAGCAGTGGAGAATAATTCTTCTTTAGTAACCAGTTTCACACCAACGCGAGCAGTCTTTTCAGCAGTCAGATTCTGACTCCAGGCAATTACCGACATACCGAAAGCACGACCGATAACGGCCATATGAGAGCCAAGGTTACCCAGACCAAGCAGGCCAAGAGTCTTACCATTAAGCTCGGTCCCGAGAGTAGATTGCCAGCGACCGCGACGCAAGGCATCGAATTCCCGGGGAATGTGGCGTAACAAAGAAATAATAAGTCCCCAGGCTAACTCAGCGGTAGCCGGACCACCGCCGCGAGTACCGCAGACCGCGATGCCCAGCCGAGCGGCAGCGGGGAGATCGATCGAGGCGTTACGCATTCCGGTAGTAACAAGGAGACGGAGGTCAGTGAGTGTACCGAGGATTTCAGCCGGGAAACCGGTCCTTTCACGCATAGCGACGACAACATGAAATCCGGATAATTTACGGATCAATAACTCAGGAGACGAGAAATGGTCTTTAAAAGCAAGGATCTCAGTCAACGAAGGAATCGAGCTCCAATCAGCCATGCTCAAGGCAACTTGCTGGTAATCATCGAGAACAGCAATTTTCATGAATTACTCCCGATATTCGTAGCCCTCATTGTAACACCAGCAGAAGCGTAAAAGAAATCGGGCGGGACAAAAACAAAGTTAGAGAGGGGTGAGGAAAAGCCACAAGCAACTGACCGCGATGCCGATAGCGGCACCGGCGAAGACCTGAAAAGGGGTGTGGCCGATAAGCTCGCGCAGATCACTTTTCAATTCGGTCATGGGGCGGCGGGTTTTAATTTCCTCGACAATACGATTAATGACAACAGACTGACGACCGACCGAGTAACGGACATCGGTGGCGTCAAACATCACGATCAAGGCCAGAACCGCACTAATAGCAAAAGCGATAGAGCCGGTACCACTGATAAAGGCGATACAGGTAGCCAGGGCAGCGACGGCAGCGGAATGGGAACTGGGCATACCACCACTGGAGAAAAATAAACGCAGTTGCAAGCCTTTTCCCTTGACAATGACTATGATAGTTTTAGTAATCTGGGCAATCGCCCAGGCCGTAGCGGGGGCGAGCAAACAGACGTTGGTGAACAAATCAGTAATCACAACAAAAACGACCTCTAATCAACTCAGGAAACAAGCCGGGGCAGATGAGCATGGAACCAATCCGCCATATTCTTCAGTACCGAGGCGCGACCCGGTTCATTCAGTATTTCATGGTAATAACCATCGTATATCTTAATGGTTTTATCCTTTGAACCAACCGATGCGAAGATTAAATTACTGCCCTCAACATTAGATAGACGATCGGCACTACCGTGCATGATGAGTAAAGGGACCTGAATCCGGGAGTAATTCCGGGGCAAATAATTTTCGATAGTATTGAGAAGTTCGGATCCAAGCCGAGCCCGGATCTTGCCATGATAAACAAGGGGGTCCCGGGTATAAGATTTGACGACTTCAGGATCACGGCTGATAGCCGAGGCGTCGATCGGGCTGATGCCAAGCCCAGGCAACAATATAGAAAGAGTGCGGGCGAGGAGAATACTGAGACGGGTAACACTGGCACCGGGCCGGGCAACGGCAGCGCTCAAGACAAGGCCATCGATATCCGGCTGCTGGCGAGCCGTGAAGGCAGCGGCGATAGTCCCACCCATACTGTGACCGAATAAAAAGACAGGTTTCCCGGGGTGTTGCCGGAGAACGAGTTGAAAAAAGACATCCAAATCAGACAGATAATCGGAGAAGCGACGGACATAGCCCCGCAAACCATCCGACCGGCCGTGGCCGCGCTGGTCGTAAGAGTAAACACCGAAATGACGAGGCATAAAATGTTGCGCCAGACCGGCATAACGGCCGCTGTGTTCAAAAAGACCGTGGACAATAACAAGTACCGCCCTGACGTTACCAGAAGGCAGCCACTGCTGACGGTAAAGGCGGACATTGCCGAGTCCCTGAAACCAACCTTCGGTATGTTGAATACTAATCTGAGAACACCTTCACCAGTATCAATCGAAGTATACTCTACTGTAGCAGTTGCACGACTATCCATCAAGTCGGAAGTTGATATTGCTTGTGACGCTAAAGGCGGACATGATAAAATTTTTATCATATTATGGAAAATATCCGCAATTTATGCATCACAGCACATATCGACCACGGAAAATCCACGCTTGCCGACCGGATACTGGAATTAACGGGCATCATCCACACGACAGATAATGCCCAAGTACTGGACAGCATGGAACTGGAAAAGGAACGCGGGATAACGATCAAGGCAAAATCAGTACGAATCCCGTACCATGCGAAGAACGGGCAGGACTACATCCTGAACCTGATCGATACGCCGGGGCATGTCGATTTCAATTACGAGGTTTCGAGAAGCTTCAAAGCCTGCGAGGGAGCGATACTACTGGTAGATGCAACGCAGGGCGTTGAAGCACAAACGATTGCCAACACTTACCTGGCGATCGATGCCGGGCTGGAGATCATCCCGGCGATCAACAAGATCGACCTGCCGGGAGCGATGATTGAAGAATGCATGGTACAACTGGATGATTTACTGGGACAACAAGGTAAGGACATCTTACTAATTTCAGCGAAGGACGGCACCGGCATCCCGGAACTACTGGAGAGTGTTATCCAGAGAATACCGCCACCGAAAGGTTCCAGAGAGGAACCGCCGCAAGCACTGATATTCGATTCATATTATGATGCTTACCGGGGAGTGATATCTCACGTCAGACTATATTCGGGGACGATCAAGACAGGCGACAGGATCATGATGAAGTCGACCGGCAAGGTGTTTGAGGTTGACGAGGTGGGGTATTTTACACCCGAGGCCAAAAAAGCGGAGATAATCAGTGCCGGAGAGGTGGGATACGTAGCGGCCTCGGTTAAAGAAATCGGAGATGTGCTGGTGGGGGACACCATAGTAGCAGCCGATTATCCGGACACTCCGGTAATTCCCGGATTCAGAAGGTCGCAATCAATGGTGTTTTGCGGGATTTATCCGATTAACAGCAGCGAATATCCCAAACTCACGAAAGCGCTGGAGAAATTCCAGCTTAACGACTCGTCACTGGTTTATACAAAAGAGACTTCAGCGGCGCTCGGTTACGGATACAGGCTGGGATTCATGGGGATGCTGCACATGGAAATTGCCCTGGAGAGGTTGAAGAGAGAATACGGCCAGGAACTGATCGCCACTGTCCCATCGGTCGCTTACAAAGTAATCACAATCCAGGGTGGCGAATCGACGATCGAAAACCCTTCGAAATTCCCGGAGCCACAATATATAGACTGGATCGAGGAACCGATAATCAAAGCCAGGGTGATCGTACCGAACGAATTTGTCGGGGCGTGTATGGATCTATCGGAGAACAAACGGGGCAAAATGGTCAGTATTGAAAACCCGGACCGGAAACGGACGCTATTGACCTACGAATTTCCGCTGGCAGAAATAATCACCGGATATTTCGACCGACTGAAAAGCGTCAGCCGGGGTTATGCAGACATGGATTACGAACTGGCCGGTTACCGGAAGGCGGACCTAGTCAAAGTGGACGTACTGGTAAAAGGGAGCCAGGTAGATGCGTTATCGTTCATCTCGCCGAGAGACAGCGCCCAATCGAAAGCAAGGGTATTAATCCACAAGCTGTTAAAAACAATTCCGAGGCATCTATTCGAAATCCCGTTACAGGCGGCAATCGGTTCGAAAGTAATCGCCCGGGAAGACATTGCACCGACACGGAAAGACGTACTTGCCAAGTGCTACGGCGGTGACATCACACGCAAGAGAAAGCTGCTAGAGAAGCAGAAAGAGGGCAAGAAAAAAATGAAGATGGTGGGGTCGGTGGAAGTACCGCAGGAGGCATTTCTCCTTCTACTCAAGACGGAGGAATAACGGTGCAGGGACTATACATCCACGTCCCTTTTTGCGTCCGGAAGTGCAACTATTGTGATTTTTATTCTCTCGCCGGTGAAGGAAGGCGGAAAGCAGCCTACGTGGGAGCAGTCCTTGAGGAAGCGGCGCACTTCGCCGGATACGTCTTGCAGACCATGTACATAGGCGGGGGCACACCCAGCCTGCTGGGGGCAAGATTGTTAACCCGGTTAGTTACGGGAGTAAAACAACAACTGGAACTGGCGGGGTTGATCGAAGCCACAATCGAGGTGAACCCGGATTCGGCAACACCGAGTTTATTGAATACGGCGAGAGAGTTGGGGTTCAACCGGATATCGATCGGGGTACAATCGCTTATCAACGAGGAACTGAAGGCCGCAGGGAGAATACACACAACAGATCAGGCACGGCGGGCAATCCGAACAGCGCAGGAAGCGGGCTTCACCAATATTTCAGCAGACCTGATTGCCGGACTCCCGGAGCAGACCCGGGAATCACTCGCTTATTCACTGCAAGAAATTATCGAGACCGGAATAAGCCATGTATCATTTTACTGTCTGGCGATTGAAGAAGGCACCCCTTTTGCCAATAAAATTCCGGACAAGCTACCCACTGACGACATGCAGGCAGAGATGTTCGAACAAGCAAGAGTATTACTGAAAAAGAACGGTTTCAACCATTACGAGATCTCCAACTTTGCCAAAAGAGGCAAGGAATGCCAGCACAACCTGATTTACTGGCGGGGAGGGGAGTACATAGGCCTAGGCCCGGCAGCGGCGTCACACCTGGACGGCGGAAGATACCGGAACAAAGCTGATCTGGCGGGGTATATACGCGATCCGTCGCACCAGAAAGAAGACATAGAGATACTTGACATAACAGAAAAAGCGGCGGAGGAGGCGATATTAAGACTGCGCCTGCTCGAAGAAGGGCTGAACATGGAGAACCTGGAGACAAAATTCGGCAGTAAGAACACAGGAGAGTTGCAGGCAAGACTGGACAGGTTAAGCGAGGACGGGATGCTGGAGAAAAAAGGAAAGATATACCGGTTACATCATGAACGCATACTCACCGCCAACCCGGTGCTGGCAGAAGTGCTGGGATAAACAGTGATAACGGGAAAGGCGATGGCAGGTAATTTTACCCATGAAACAAGAGCGCTGATCAGTTACCAATACGGGAACGATAATATGTTGAAGGCCGGGCAAAAAGAAAAAAGAGTGTTGCGAGATGCGGGATTATAAGGGAAACAAGGACCTACCGGTCTGCGATGTTTATAACGAATATTTTACAATGGCAAACGGGTGGTTAAAAGAAGCATTCAAGGGATGGGTGTTTAAACCGGGCATGCGTTTCGGAGAAACGCCGAGGTGGTGGGGCAGGGGTATGAGAAACGGACCGCACGAAGGAATTGATTTGGCCAGTTACAAAAATGCAAACGGAGAATTGATCAAGATAACACCGGGAACCCGAATCCCGGTTATTTTTTCGGGGATAATTACGGCTATCAGGGATGATTATCTAGGCAAGTCCATATTCGTGAGACATCCCCAGTTCAGTGACGGAAAGAGAATACTTTTTACCGCTTACGGCCATAGCGCGCCAGACAATGATGGAGTACCGGGAACGGAAATCAAAGAGGGAGAAACTCCAGCAACGGTGGCAGACCCCGGTGAAAAACGACCGGGAGTACCGGGACACCTGCATATTTCAACGGGCTGGATACCTGCGGACCTGGCGACAGAAGATATTAGCTGGAACAACATCGTTGGTTCAGACAGAATCGTGCTGTTCGATCCGGGGTTAATCCTGAGAAAACTATAAGAGGAGACGGCAATGCGATTAAAAGAGAAAGCCGCCATAATTATCGGCGCCGGCCAGAGCCCCGGCGAGGGGATGGGCAACGGCAGAGCCACTGCCATCCGATTCGGGCAAGAAGGGGCCAGGATAATGGCGGTAGACCGCGACCCGGTTTCTGCAGACGAGACAGCGGCGATGATCAGAAAAACGGGCGGGGAGTGTTACACCTTCCAGGCCGATGTCACCAAGGAAGCAACGCTAAAAGCCGCTATTGAAGAGACCAGAAAAAAATTCGGCGGTATCGATATCCTGCATTATAACGTAGGGGTCAGCCTGGGCGGCGGAGATACGATGCTGCTCGACTTTACAGAGGAAACCTTCGATCGGATCATGGCAATCAACCTGAGAGGGGCGATCATGGCCTGCAAACACGTGATCCCGATCATGAGAGAACAGAGATCCGGGGTGATCCTGACTATAGCCTCACTGGCAGTATATGAAAATTACCCTTACGTAGCTTACAAAGCGAGCAAAGCGGCGCTGGTCGCTTTTACCGAACAGGTAGCCATCCAAAATGCGGAGTACGGGATCAGAGCCAATGCGATATTGCCGGGAATCATGGACACGCCAATGGCAGTAGACACGAGAGCACGGACTACCGGCAGACCCCGCACCGAAATTGCGGCGGAGCGGGACAGACGAGTGCCACTGAAACACAAGATGGGGACAGCTTGGGATGTAGCGGATGCTGCGGTGTTCCTGGCATCAGATGAAGCGAACTTCATAACCGGTGTTTCGCTGCTGGTAGACGGCGGGAGCGCACTCAAGGTAGGTTAAATATTCGTTACGAAGGTAGCAAGTACAGTATACAGGGTGTATCATATATAGTAGATTATCAAGCTGTATAGATAGCCAAAGATCGTTTATAAGTGGAAGATAAGAACCGGAAACGGTTCATAATTTTTACATCGGTAACACTGGTCAGAAGCTGCATCGGGATGATCTGGGCCTCGGCAGGGCCGCTTTTGCCGTTGATAATGGAGGCATTCGGCATCAGCCGGGGCAGCGCCGGCTGGTTTGCTTCAGCGGCACCGATCACGATCGCTGCGGCATCGCTGCCGTTTGCGATCTGGGGATCACGTTTCAGTCTGAAAAAGACCTTTGCCATCGGCGCCTTTTTGCAAGCTGGCGGACTGCTGGTACTGGTAGATGATAGTTATACATGGATAATCATCACCCGCATCCTGTTTGCCGTGGGCACGGCAGTCACCGTTCCGGTGGCGGCGGCAATCGCCACCGAGTGGTTCACAAGCAAAAAACTACCGCTGCTGAACGGGATCCAGATGAGTTTCGTCAACGTGGGCAATGCCCTGGCGTGCGTCACCGTAGTACCACTGGCTACGCTATTGTCATGGAAGGCACCGATTATAATATACGGCGCTATCGCCTTTACCGGCGCTTTAGCATGGGTCGTCTTAGGTAAGGACAGACCGAAAGAAGCAAATACGGCAGCGTTCAAGGACTATGCCCGAGACTCCAGTACCCTACCGGAATTGAGCATCAAGCAAACGTTAACCCAGAAATCGACATTGCTGTTGGCCTTAGCAGTAATGGGTTCATGGTGCCTGGGAAATGCCATCGGTTCCTGGCTACCCAGTTACTATCACGAAGTATTTCATATGCCGTTACAAAAAGCGAGTTCGCTGCTGGCAATAATAACCGTAGGCGGAACGATCGCCTGTATCACCGGCGGGATATTACCGGTGCGACTGGGCAGAAGAAGGCCGTTTTTAATCATACCGGGGATATTTCTGGGCATCACAGCGTTGAGCGCGGTTTTATTCAATAACATGGCAGTAATTTATATCAGCGTCTTTCTGTTCGGCATTTTCGGCAACCTGCAAACGCCCAGCCTGTTCACGATTCCGATGGAACTGCCGAACACCTCGGTCCGGGGCGGGGTCGCCGTCCTGTCAATCATGCAGTGCGGCGGTAACCTGGGAAATTTCTTCGGGCCTTTACTGGTGGGATACCTGACAGACCTGACCGGGTCGTATCTACCGGGCTTTGCCGTGACCGCGGCATTCTCACTCAGCCTGCTGGCAGCCGGAATATTGCTTCCCGAAACCGGACCCAAAGGAGTGAAAGCCAGTCAGGAGAAGGCCGTAATCCGGACGATTTAATCAAGATCAAAAATCAAATATAATTTTTCACTATTTTCCGAACCTGTACGATTGACCGGTCGGGGCGAGACAATAATCACAAGGATACAGGAACATGAACAAAAGCACCATATAAGATATTTATAGTTTTTGACGCGCAAATAGTGATATGATATTCTCGTAAAATGCAATATTCAGACGAAGTTGCTCGGAATAGTAATATTTTACCAAGGAGAGGTTCGCATGGCCGAAAAATTCAAATTTCTAAGCCCATTGGGAATCGAAGACGAGATTGAGACCATACCGCTAGCACCACGTTTAACCAGCCTGGAAGGGAAGACCATACATTTCAGTATTACCGGGGAACCGGACCTAACAATATTTCTCGAACGACAAATGCGAGAAGCCTATCCCCAGGTGAACTGGACCTCGAAAAAATCCTACACGCCAACGCCGGTCAGGTTAACCAAGGAGGAGATGAAGACCACAGACGCGGTCATCCTGGCGGTGTCGTGGTGAAGCAATGCCGTGATGGGGCAGTTGCCCTATCTGTGTGATCTGGAAGATGCCGGCATTCCAACGATGCTGGTAGACTACGAGGACCAGGACAACATGGTGCGATCAAACGCGCTGAAGTTCGGGGTACCGGGCTTGAGGTTCGTCTCGGCGTCCCGTACGCTACCGGGGCCAGCAGATGCCGCCAGATTGATTGAACCGATCATGGACGGGTTAACCCGACCGCTAAGCGATGAGGAAAAGAAAAGCGGCGTATGGAAACCGAATAACCAACGAATCCTCTTTGAAGGCACCGTGGAGGAGGCAGAGGAATTCTTCGCCCAAACCCGCATCGTAAAACACCCGCTGATGAATGTGCCAATCGCGATATACAGCGACGGCTTGCCGATCGTGCTACCAACGGAAGAACGGGTGGCAAATATGCTGAAAGGGACAAGTCATAAACCGAACGAAGTCATCAAATACCAGGCTGACTGCCGGGGCGGCAAGAAAGGAGAAGAGGTTACTTTCCTGCCCCAATTACGGACCACCACGGTAGAAAGGGTAGCCGTGAATGCGGTGATGGCCGGGTGCAAACCGGAACACCTGCCGGTAGTACTAGCAATCGCCGAATCAGGAGTCGGAGTGGGAACGACGGTCTTTTTCAGTCAGTATGCTTGCGTAAGCGGTCCGATAGTCAAGGAACTGGGCATGAACTCGGGAGTAGGGATGATCGGACCGGGCAGCCCGGTGAACTCGACGATCGGCCGCACTTACCAACTGTTGTCGATCAACATCGGCGGTTCGATACCGGGGGTTAACCGGATGAACAGCATCGGCAGTCCTTTCAATGTAGCGGGGGTTTGCTTTGCTGAAAATGCCGACGGCTTACCGTCCGGCTGGAAAGGACTGAACGAAGAGCACGGTTTCAAGAAGACGGAGAATGTAGTCCTGGTGGGACAGGCAACCGGCGGTTTATACGGGGCACAATTTTCCCCGGGAGGCTACCGCTCGTTACAGCGCAGCGGTCACGGCGGGATGGCCAGGCGAGCCGGAGTAAAAGGGATACCCGGACCGCACAACTGGTTGGAGTACCTGATACCAAGCCTGTGGTCGGGACGCGAAGGCGGTTTTATCTTCATCATGGTCCCGGAAATGGCCCAACACCTGCATGACATCGGTTTTAAGACGAAAGATGACGTCTATAAATGGCTATATGAAAAGAGCAAAGTACCGCTATCGGAATACCGGAACCGCTCGTGGCCAGATGAGAGTACCAACGGCTGGTTAGGGATCGAAGGCACATCGGGGAAACGATGGAAAGAGCTCCCGGAGGACTATATGATACCGATGATGAGCAGTCCTTCACAAAACTGCATCATTATCGGGGGCGGAGAGGAAGAGGTATGCCTGCAAATCGGCGGGGGGCGCTACATACCGAGTCCACATGAACTGGACCGCTGGGGAGCAACGGCTTACAGCATTGATGCGTGGAAGTAAATAATTACGACCGGGGGCATTCATTGACAATGAATGCCCCTTCTTTTTGGCACCGAAACTCACCAGAAACAACAGCTTTAATTTGAAAACCGACTATTATTTTTGCACCCGGGTGAGACGATAGGATTTTTGTAAAGGCGAACCCGGAACACGGAACTTGCTATTATCCAGGCGGGGTACAGGTTTTTCCACCGGCGGAGCGACCTGAGGCACCCAGGCATACGGTAACCGGTAGGCACGATAAACAGCATTGCCAAAACTTCTTTTATTAAAGAAGGGGCTGATATATTCCCAGACAATCTCATAGCCGGGCGTGACCTCGATGATGCGGCCGCCAGCGCCTTCGGTAACCAGCGTATTTCCGTTGGGCAAACGCTGGGCAGAGCTGATAAAACTGCTGTAAATACTGAAGCCGCGCGGCGGGCGCGGTCCGGGTTTATCACCCGGCGGCGGGGTATTGGTCCAGAGCACATCGAGAGTGACCGGATCGATCTCCAGAACGCGGGAGTGGTCGCGGAGGGCATTCCCGACGCCACCAGGGGAACCCGGGTTGGGAGCACCATAGCCAGCCGAACCGCCATTATCGTAGAGCAAGAGATTCCCTGCTCCGGGCAAGCCGTGCGGGATGATATGGGCATGATGCTGACCGATAATCCAGCCGATTTTCTTATGCTTTTCGCTGACCGTGTAATCCGGACCCAGCCGCCAGACGATCTTTCCGGTGCGGCGGTCGATGATAGCGATGATATTAGAGTTCCGGGCATCCCAGATGATGTTGTCGGGATGGAACCGGGTATCTCCGGCATCGAACCAGCGATTCGGTCCGATGGTAGACAGAGAGTTCAAGTGCATCCAGTCGCCGTAACCACTGGCTACATTACGGGTGTAGGGATTGCGGGCGATGGTGTTCCGGGCATTTTCATCGAAACCGAGTTCCTCAAAATGGTCGCTGCAAATCCATTCCCAGACGATCTTGCCTTCCCAGGTGACTTCGATAATAGTATCGTCAAGCAAAGGTTTACCGCTGATCTCAGGTCGATGCAAGTTCTTATGGGACAGTATCAGGGTGTTACCGCGATCCACCAGGGGATCCATACCGGGGACAAAATAGCCGACCGGGTTACCCTGACGCTGGTAATCGTGGTGCTGGCGGGCCATCCATACAGGCTGATGATACGGATCCTTGATGCGTTCATACTTATTGAAACGCCAGACGATTTTACCTTCCCAATCAACCTGAACCAAATCCAATTGATCCTGAAAACCGTATTTCTGGTTACGAGAACCAGTATTACCCATAATAAAACCGCCGGGCAGCATCTTATTAGGCATACCATCGATACCTTTCCACCGGTTGACGATATTGCCGTTCATATCGACAAGGACAGCGCCAACAGCATCGGCGTTAAACATGGAACCCTGGAACACGGTATAGCCGTTCCAGCACTTTGCCGGCTGGTAGATAGTGGTCCCGGTAGGGAATACACTGACAGGCATAGTCAATCCTCCAATATTAATAATTATCTGGCCGGGAGGAGATGCGATTCTTCACCCATCGACCAGAAATGCCCGAAGAGAAACGGTCGAGACATCTTTTTGACATGAACCGGACAGTGCTGAAGGTTTTTGGGGAAGAGAACGAGAGCGGAAACGGAGAACTGCATTTTCTTCCACTTTTGCAGGTCTTTCTTCCGCATATTCCCTCCTTACGACAGCGAATCCGGCACTACAAAGCAGGACAACGGTGAGTTGTCAGGGCGATTATACGCCAGTGAAGCAGGGCAAAGCAAGGGATAATCCGACGAGGTGAAGCCGGACAACGATAAAGCATCAACAGGAACGACGGAAGGTTTGACGTAAATAACAGAGGAAGCTTATTATCTGTTAGCACCAGCCTGACAGGCGATCTCAGGATAAAATCCGGGCAAGAGGTAACAGATGCAGAAAATAACGCTACCCCATAATGCGTGGTTCAGACCCAGAGAAGTCGTCTACAGTTTACCGGAAACATGGGAGGTCAGAGTCCATAACATAGCCGGATACAACAAACCGGCTCTCAATAAGGACCAGATCCAAAAAACCGTCTTAAGACCAACCGGAATGCCGCCTTTGAGGGAGATGGCGAAAGGACGGAAAGAAGCGGTGATCCTGTTTGACGACCTGACCCGCGGCACAGTGGCAGCAGAAACGGCATACATCATCCTGGATGAGCTTAAAAAAGCAGGGATCACAGAAGGACATATCCGCTTTATTGCCGCGGTAGCAAATCACCATGCTCTCACAAGGGTAGACCTGGTCAAGAAACTGGGCGAGGAAATCGTGCGCCGTTTCCCGGTATTCAATCACTGTCCGTTTATCAACTGCCAAGAAATCGGGAAGACGAGTCATGGAACCATAGCGGAGATCAACAGCGAGGTCATGTACTGTGACTTAAAAATAGCCATCGGCCAGATACTGCCGCATCCGATCTACGGTTTGAGCGGCGGGGCGAAGATGATAATGCCAGGGGTGTCTTCTTACCGTTCAGTCCTGGCACATCACGGACGAACCCATCAGGCATGGAGACAGGAGCGGATGGACCGCGGCATGATAGCATCCGACGTGGTGACCAACAATCCCTTCCGGGACGACGCCATGGAGATTGCGAAAATGGTTGGGCTGGACATGGTAGTAAATGCGACGATCGACCGGCTGGGCAAGACGGCGGCACTGTTTGCCGGAGCCCTCGAACCGACCCATGCGGCAGCGGCGAGGGCGGCCATAGAACACTACCGGGTGGAAAACACGAAGGACAATGACATTGTGATCGTGAATAATTTCATCAAGGCCAGCGAATTCATGGTGCCGCTGGCTGCCGGCGCCAGGGCTCTAGGAAGAGACGGGGGTGGTGGCGGACAATGCACCGGGCGGGCAGGTGGTACATTACCTGATGGACAATTTCGGGACGACGATAGCGGGCGATCTATGTATGCCGATAATCATCGAGCCAAAAGTAAAACAGTTAATCATCTACAACAGGTACCCGGAAGGACGGTTACGAGGGCGGTTCCAGAATCCAGAGAAAGTGATGTTTGCGACAAGATGGGGGGAAGTGACGGCTGCATTGAAGAAGATGCACGGGACAAAAGCGAAAGTAGCAGTATATCCGAACGCCGACACCCAGATTTACCCGGAGTATTTATAAGCGAGGGAAGAAAAGAGTTTGCAGATTTCTCCGGAACAACGAAATACACGTAAGAAAAGACCAGACTAAAAATTAACAACGAGACTCCAGGAGAGAAACAGATGGCGAAGGGAACGAACATAGAAGCGGTGACAGCGCGAGAGATATTCTCAGGCAGGGGACACCCGGCAATCGAAGCCACGGTAATGACGGCAAACGGGGCGGTGGGAGTAGCGGAGGCGACGGCGGGCTTATCAGTAGGCGAACACGAGGTGCAATTTGCCTACGACGGAGGCGAG
>JBBITI010000040.1:18927-25582 GCA_037440885.1 Dehalococcoidales bacterium
ATGGGGGTATTAAAGGCAGTGGAAACGGTGAACAACCTGATCGGCCCGGCATTAAAAGGGGTGGAGGCGACGGACCAGCATAAAGTGGACATGATAATGCTGGAACTGGACGGGACGCCGAACAAGGCCAAACTCGGCGGGAATACGACGGCGGCGGTATCGGCGGCGACACTAAAAGCGGGGGCGGCGAGCCAGGGGATTCCCTTATACCAGCATATCGGCGGGACAAGCGCGAGCCTGATACCGACACCGGGGGTGGGGATTCTGAATACAATTGCCGGTTACGGCGGCAAAGCAATCCACGGCGACAAACCGAGCTATGCTTTGATGACCTACGGTTTCAGCAGTTTTGCCGAAGCTTCCTACGCCGCCTGGGAGGTAAGGCGCGTTTATCTGAAATTACTGGAGGAGAAATTAAGGCTGGTGAACCTGGCAAGCTACCGGATCGTGATTCCGCCGGGTACGGTAGAGCACGAGCGGGAAATCTGGAAAATCATGACGGAGGCGATCGAAAAGGCAGGCCACGCGGGGAAAATCGGGATACAGGTGGATGTGGCGGCAGCGACGTATTACAACAAGAAAAAGAAAGTATACGAGGGACTTTTTTCCAGGGATGACAAGACCGGCGAGGAGATGAGGGAACTCTACCGGGAGATGGTAAAACAATTCCCGTTCATCTGCCTGGAGGACCCGCTGGACGAGAATGACTACGAAGGCCACGCCATACTTACCAGGGAACTAGGGATACAGGTGGTCGGCGACGATCTTTTTACGACCAATGTCGAGCGGTTGAAACAGGGGATGAAAGTGGGGGCATGCAACACAATATTACTCAAAGTAAACCAGATCGGGACGATCAGCGAGGCGCTGGAGACGGTACGAACGGCTCAAAGCAACGGTTATGGGGTACAGCCATGCGCCAGCCGGGGGGAGGGGGCGGACATTGCGGACTATGCGGTGGGGCTGGGGACGGGAACGATCAGAGAAAGCGCACTGGACGCAACAGGGAACCGACTGCGCAAGATCGAGGCCGAACTGGGAAGCAAAGCCCGGTTTGCCGGTAAAGCAGGGTTTAAAACCGGACCGCCGCGAGTTTAACAGGAACAACAGCAAGAAAAAAAGAGAGGCAAATGCCTCTCTTTTTTTTAACGATCACAAATTATCACAGGTTAGCGTGATATTCCTGGAGTGATTTCACGCCGGAGGTACCTTCCCGATAGGCAGAAATACCCTTGACGGCAGCGAGGGCGGCGGTCAGGGAAGTAATGTAGGGGACTTTATACTTGATGGCGGCTTTACGGATATAAGAGTCATCACTTTTGCTCAGCTTGTCAGCAGGGGTATTAATCAGCAACTGAATCTCACGGTTTTTGATAGAGTCAGTGACACTGGGACGGCCTTCGTGTTCTTTGAAGATAGGCTCGGAAACAATCCCCCGCGACTTGAGGAAAGCATGGGTTCCGGCAGTTGCCCGGATAGTAAAGCCGAGATTAGCAAAAGAGCGGGCGACTTCGCCGACAGCGGGGCGGTCGCGTTCGGCCACCGAGATAAGAACGGTACCGGAAACGGGCAGGCGGGTAACCGCCTCCTGGGCTTTCCAGAAAGCCAGGCCAAAGGAGTCGGCGATGCCGAGTACTTCACCTGTAGACCTCATTTCCGGACCGAGAAGGGGATCAACTTCATGGAGCATACTGAAGGGGAACACAGCCTCTTTCACGCCGTAATGGGGAATGTGTTTCTGCTTCAGTTCCATATCGGCAAGCTTCTGGCCCATCATAAGCTGAGTGGCGATGCGAGCCATGGGAATGGCGCAAACTTTGGAAACGATAGGGACAGTGCGGGAGGCGCGGGGGTTAGCTTCGAGGACATAAACGACATCTTTACAGATAGCATACTGAATATTCATGACGCCGACGACTTTCAATTCGCGGGCGATACGGCGGGTATATTCTTCGATAGTCTCGATATGGCGCCGGGGGATATTGACCGGCGGGATAACACAGGCGGCATCGCCGGAGTGCACACCGGCATACTCGATATGCTCCATGACGGCAGGGATAAAGACATCCTGGCCGTCAGAAATAGCGTCGGCTTCAGTTTCAATGGCATTTTCGAGATAGCGGTCGACGAGGATGGGGCGGTCGGGGGTAACGCCGACAGCGGCACCGACGTACATACGCAACTCGGTTTCATCATGGATGATTTCCATGCCGCGCCCGCCCAGGACATAAGAGGGGCGGACGATCAGGGGATAACCGATACGTTTGGCGACAGCGAGAGCCTGTTCGAGATCGACCGCGGTACCGGACTCAGGCATGGGAATGCCGTACCCGGCCATCATCTTGCTGAAGCGACCGCGGTCGGAGGCGATATCAACCGAATTAACCGAGGTCCCCAGTATTTTAACGCCAGCTTGCTCAAGCTCGGCGGCGATGTTAAGCGGAGTCTGCCCGCCGAACTGGATAATGACGCCTTCCGGCTTTTCTTTCTCATAAATACTGACGACATCCTCGACGGTGAGAGGTTCGAAATACAGTTTGTCGGAAGTATCGTAGTCCGTAGAGACTGTCTCGGGGTTACAGTTGACCATGATGGTCTCATAGCCGAGGTCGCGCAAGGCGAAGGCGGCGTGGACACAACAGTAGTCAAACTCGATCCCCTGGCCGATGCGGTTAGGACCACCACCCAAAACCATCACCTTGCGACGGTTACTGACAGTGGTGCTGTCGACGCGGTTATAGGTAGAGTAATAATAACGGGCGTTATCGGTACCGCTGACGGGAATGAAGTCCCAGGCTTCGACGACGCCTAGAGAAATGCGCTTTTTACGGATATCTTTTTCAGGCACAGCTAATAATTTAGCGAGGTATTTATCTGCGAAACCGTCCTTTTTGGCCCGGACAAGAAGATCATCAGGCAAGGTACGCCCTTTGTATTTAAGGATCGTTTCTTCGAGATCAACCAATTCTTTCATCTGTTGGAGGAACCAGAGCTTGATAAAGGTCTTGCGGTGGAGTTCCTGGAGGTCGGCGCCCTTGCGGATGGCTTCATACATGATAAAATGGCGCTCGCTGGTGGGGAAATTAAGCATAGTCAGCAATTCAGCGAGCGATTTCTCATGGAAATCCTTGACGAAGCCCAGGCCATAACGCCCGTTTTCGAGGGAACGGACGGCTTTATGGAAAGCTTCTTTATAGGTTTTACCGATGCTCATGACTTCGCCGACGGCGCGCATCTGTGTCCCGAGGCGATCTTCGGCGTCCCGGAATTTTTCAAAAGCCCAGCGGGGGAATTTCACGACCACGTAGTCGCCGGAAGGAGTATATTTGTCGAGGGTGCCGTCGCGCCAGTAAGGGATTTCATCGAGAGTCAGGCCAGCGGCCAGCTTCGCCGAGACCAGAGCTATGGGGAAACCGGTAGCCTTGGAAGCCAGCGCGGAAGAACGGGAAGTACGCGGGTTGATTTCGATGATGACGACGCGACCGGTGCGGGGGTCGTGGGCGAACTGGATATTCGTGCCGCCGATGACACCGATCTTTTCCACGACTTTATAAGCGTACTCCTGGAGCTTTTGCTGGAGGGAGGGGTCGATGGTGAGCATGGGCGCGGTACAAAAGGAATCGCCGGTATGGACACCCATCGCATCGACATTTTCAATGAAACAAACGGTGATCATCTTGTTTTTGGAATCACGGATCACTTCCAGTTCAAGCTCTTCCCAGCCTTCGACAGATTCCTCGATAAGGACCTGCCCGATCATGCTGGCAGTAATACCGCGGGAAGCAATGAGGCGAAGTTCTTCGACATTATAAGCCAAGCCACCCCCGGTACCGCCCATGGTATAGGCAGGACGGACAACAACCGGGTAACCCAGTTCGGAGGCGATCTGTTCAGCTTCGGAGACTGTGTAGGCGATCTTGCTTAGGGGGATAGCAATGCCGATTTCAGCCATAGTCTGTTTGAAAGCCATGCGATCTTCGCCGCGCTTGATGGCATCAGCGACGACGCCAATGATTTTCACATTGTATTTATCCAGGGCACCGGATTCAGCCAGGCTGGCACTCAAGTTCAAGCCGGTCTGCCCGCCCAGGTTGGGGAGAAGGGCATCGGGTCGTTCTTTTTCGATGATCTTGATCATCGTTTCGACATTCAGAGGTTCAATGTACGTGGCATCAGCCATGCCGGGGTCGGTCATAATGGTGGCGGGGTTGGAATTGGCAAGGACAATCTGATATCCGAGTGTGCGTAAGGCTTTGCAGGCCTGGGTACCGGAGTAATCGAATTCACAAGCCTGACCAATGACAATAGGGCCAGAACCGATAATCATGACCTTTTTAATATCGCGACGGCCGGGCATAAGCGTCTCCTTGTATGGTTTTTCTTCAAAAGGGGACACGAGATACGAGTCAATCTCACCAGCAGGGACAGTATCTGCGAGCACAGAGCGGAGCGAGGCGATCAACTCGGGCGAGGGATCAGCTTTCCCTTCCTTGAGCAACTGCAAGTCTTCGAGCGGAACAAGATACGACCAGTCATTACTGATAGAATCAAAGGAAACATTCTTTAGCTGGTCAAGAATATAGCGATATGCCTGCCGGCGCCGCTCGATTTTCGGTATCTCCACGTCCAATTGAAGTCTACACAGACAACCAGGTCTTGTCAAGGGTAATTTCAACAAGACCTGGCAACAGGAAAACGCGAATAACCTCCTAGAGACGGGGTTCTTTAACCGGCGGGGCGGCAAGGCTCTCGGGACGGGCCAGTTTCTTGCCCATCTCACGGCATTCCTGGAGAACAGCCTCGGTCGGCTGGCGCGTGGCGAGAATGCCATCGGCGACACGGCGCATCTTGACAGCGTTACAGATGTTTTCCACGCTGTCCAAAGCCTGGGCACCACCGCCACCCTTGCTACCAAAGGTGACGTAAGGCTTACTGGCGACTTTATCACGGACAGTGCCCCAGACACGATCGAAGAAGTCCTTGACAAGCCCGGACATATAACCGAAGTAGTTGGGGGTACCGACAGCAAGAACATCACAGGCCAACAAATCAGCGGCATCAGCTTCAACCGCCGGCTTAAGAACGACAGAAGCTCCGGCTGATTGCGCACCTTCAGCGACAGCTTTCGCCATGGCGGCGGTATTACCGCTAAGGGAAGAGTAAACAATCAACAATTTTGCCATATTTTCTCTCCTTTACGATTCCTCATATTTTAGCGCGCCGGAAGCGGCAAAACAACCGGCGGACTAACGCCTCTTGAGGGTGCGCCAGGCAAACCAGGCGGCGGCAAAGGAGACTGCGAGACCCATAAAGGAGATGGCGTTGAAGACGCTGTAAATCCCGGTGACGTCCATGATGTTGCCAACCAGGGGTTGAATCAGACTGGAACCTTCCTGGCCGATGCCGAAATAAATACCGAAAACAGTGGAGCGCACCCGGGCGGGCGAATTATCCATGAGGAAAGTCTGCATGGCCGCTTCACGCATGGTGCCGAGGCAACCCATGATAATGAAAACGGCAACAAGGGCGAAGTTAAAAGGCAGATTGGCGAGCATATAGAGCACCGGACCGGCGAGTACCAGGGTAAAGAGGACGGAGCGCGGACGTCCCCAGCGGTCGGCCAGCCAACCGCCCAGCAGGCTTCCGGCAAAAGCACCCCCACGAATGACAGTCACCCAGAAAGCGGCACCGGTGGTAGAGACACCATGGCGGTCGACGAGAAACAGGGGGAGAAAGGACATCACCGGGCCGAGAAGCAGGTGAATGAGGAGAACGAGAACGACGATAACGGCATAAGAGCGGAACACACTGAGAGCGGCGACAAAACGGTTTCCGGCAACGGGCGGAGCAGTAGCCACCGACTCGGCAGACTCAATAACGGGAATTTTCAGGCGGGTGTAGACCAGGAAGGAGGCGATGATGACAGGGAGGCCCAAAATGATGAAAGCCCATTGCCAGCCAAGGCGACCGGCGATAATGCCGCCGACAGCCGGGCCGATGAGAAAACCGAGACTGCCGCCGACCATGTGCATGGCAATAGCTTTACCGCGCCGGGCAACAGTAAAACAGTTACTGAGGCCGGAGACGGCGGAGGGATGATACAAACCGGCAAGGACACCCTGGACGACGAGAATGCCGAGCATAGCGTAATAGGTCGGGGCAAGACCAAGGCAGACAGCACAGACACCGACACCGGCCAGTCCCAGTGCCATGGCGCGCTGGCGGGTGAGTTTGTCGCCCAGCCAGCCGCCGAGCAGTTGGGAAAACCCGGCAATCAGGGCATAGACGGACGTAAGCAAGCCGGACTGGAGATAGTTCAGGCTGAATTCATCGCGAATGAAGGGCAGCAGAGCAACCAGCAAACCGGTAGTCAAGTCATGGCTCAGGTGAGCGTAAGAAAAGAAAAGGGCGGTCTTACCACCCCATTGACGGAAGAGTCGAATGAGAGGAGTGCCACAGGAGACGGGCGAAGTTCCAGGCTGTGCGGGATGTTCGGACATTATATTTAACATATAACATTTGGGGGGAGACAAGCAAACAGATGACCCTTCGACGGGCTCAGTATGATCCTTCGACAGGCTCAGGATGAGCGGGGGTGACGACGGGTTGGGTACAACCCTGCGACAAGCTCATACTTCGACGGGCTCAGTATGAG
>JBBITI010000041.1:0-11113 GCA_037440885.1 Dehalococcoidales bacterium
TGCCCGAATTCATGAGCAAGGAACCATTACCGCCGCACAACACCGTATTCGACATCTCCGACAAGGTGCTGGACTCGGTATACGGCGAACTATGAAGCGAACCGGGCAGTTATAACCAGGTTAAGCAGAATTCAATCGAGGAATTTCCGGGGAGGGGGGTATTACCAGCCCCCTACCCGGAATTCAACAGTTACAGATTGTAAAGGAAGCGTTTTCCAAATACATTTCCGGAATAACATTCCGGTTATTACCGGCAGAACAGTCATGAGGATTAAAGTCAGGGTATTCACAAAGTTAGCCGAATACGTCCCGGAGCATGAGCCGGGCGAAACTTTTGTAATCGACCTTCCCGAGAATGAGGACATGACCGGGCTCTTGAGGCAGTTAGGCATACCAGCAGAGGAAGCGAAGATCATAATGGTAAACGGACGGGCGAGGCTTCCGGACCATATTTTACACACAGACGACGAGGTAGCACTCTTTCCGCCGATCGGTGGAGGGTAAGTACAAGTAATGGATATCGACCTGCATCTCTACGGCAGCCTGGCGCGGTACGCCGACAATCCCGGTTACGGCTATGCAAACAAAAAGATCACACTAGAAGAGCAAGGAACGATCAAGGACTTGCTGGCGGAATTAAAGCTTCCGACGGAACAGCGCGGCATCACGTTCATCAACGGGAATTTGAGCGCCATGCCCGGCTTACAGCCGGACATGGATACCAGATTGAGCGATGGCGACCGGGTGGCTTTCTTCGACCTGCGCAGCATGTGGCCGTTCCAGTACCGCAACGGAGCGGCGATGACCGCAGCGATGCGACAGGCGATGGAACAAGACCAGGACCGGGGACTGCATCATTCTTACGAAAAGAAGGGTTTATGAAAGCAGCCGTGATGTATGCGCCCGGGGGGAGACGGTGGCGGCGAGATGCCTGAAAACCGGTTGAGATGACAATAACCTCCTGCCAGAGATGCACAGACAACGATACCGGAGCCGTGTTTACCAAGCTGTCTGTCTAACCGTCCTTACCCACTCCAGCGACGACTTCACCACCTTCAGGAACCTTGAGAAAAGCTTCACCGGCGAGCTTTGCCTGGATTGTTAGCTTAAGCGTGGCGATAGGGATACGGATCTGGTTCATGGAATCGCGATCGCGCACGGTGACCCGATTATCTTCCAGCGACTGGAAATCGACGGTGATGCAATAAGGCGTACCGATTTCATCCTGACGGCGGTAGCGGCGACCGATGGACTGGGTCTCGTCGTACACAGTCATGAAAGCCGGGCGGATATCGGAATAAATCTGCCGGGCCAGAGCAGAGAGGTTCGGTTTTTTACTCAAAGGGAGCAAGGCGACCTTGATCGGGGCGACTGCGGGATGCAGACCGAGGACAACCCGGGTTTCGTCTTTATCCGGTTCTTCGCGGTAGGCATCGCATAACAGTGCCAGAAAACAGCGGTCGACCCCAGCCGAGGGTTCGATGACGAAAGGCACAAAGTGTTCCTTAGTCTCTTCGTCAAAATACTCAATAGTTTTACCACTGGCACGAGCGTGCTGGGTGAGATCGAAATCCTGGCGGTTGGCGATACCTTCCAGTTCCGACCAGCCCATCGGGAAAAGATACTGAATGTCGGTGCATGACTTGGCATAGTGAGCCAATTTCTCTTTGGAATGCGGCGAAAGGCGCAAGTGCTCCTGCCTGATGCCGAGGCCAACATAGAAGTCAAGACGCGACGCGACCCAGGTTTTAAACCATTCTTCATCGGTACCGGGTTTCACGAAGAATTCGATCTCCATCTGTTCAAATTCACGACTGCGAAAAATGAAGTTGCCGGTGGTGATTTCATTACGGAATGATTTGCCGATCTGGGCAATTCCGAAGGGGAGTTTTTTCCGGGAAACAGCACTGACAGCCTCGAAATCGACAAACATACCCTGGGCCGTTTCCGGTCGCAGATAGACGACACCGGCGGAATCTTCCACCGGGCCGACAAAACTTTTGAACATGGTATTGAACATCCGCTCTTCGGTCAGGGCACCGCCGCAGGCGGGACAACACCGTTCTTGCAGGTCATCAGCTTTCCAGCGCAGATGACAAGCCTTACACTCGACAAGGGGATCGGAGAAACCGGAAACGTGGCCGCTGGCTTCCCAGACGCGTGGGTGCATGATAATACTGGTTTCCAGTCCGACCACATCATCACGTTCCCGGACATTACGATACCACCAGGCGTCTTTAATATTACGTTTCATTTCAACACCGAGCGGACCGTAATCCCAGAAGCCGGAGAGGCCGCCGTATATGTCGCTGCTCGGAAAGACAAAGCCGCGCCGCCGGCACAACGAGACGATTTTTTCCATATCAACCAAAGATGATTGTTCAGGCATTTTTGACTCCTCTAAACAGAAAATGCAAAAACGGTTATTTACCGATATTTCTGGCTTTAGTAATCACCCGAAAAAAGAAAAAGCCCATAAGAATGCCGCCGAATATCATCACCACGATGGCGAAGATATAAAGAGGAAAAAGATGAAACCGGTAAGCATTATAAAGAAAGATATCCAGCATAGCGAACAGCAAGATAAGCTGAGGCAAAGCGATCATGTTGCTCATCATGCTGATGACGCCGCGCAGGAGCGGTGCGGATATTTTACCTTCGTTTACAAAGCGACTGCCAACGCGAAGCAAGGCAACCGCGATCACCACCGATAATGAAGCCAGTAATAACTGAGGCAGCAGCATGGTGGTCAGCAGCATGCCGCGATCGATCCAGAGATCACCCGAGCCGTCGGCGGCAAAGTGATAAGCGACCTGTTGCGGAATCCGGCCGAAGAAAAAAAAGGCGGAGATTAAGGCGAGGGCAAAAACACCCGCCGGCAAAATAACATCAAGCAAGCGAAAAGGCAAATTCATGATTAAGCCAGAGGGCGCGGCTGGGGGCGGGGCGGAGTGTTTGGGAGACGCGGATTTACTGCGCAAGTAGACCAGCATCACCAAGCCTACCGCGGCAGCGGTAAATACAACGAAGGCGATAAACGATACAAGGATGGTAGACATACTTAAAAATATTAAACTACCAGCTTTCAGAAACGATGTCAAAAAAAGCTGCCGCTCCGGTCACAGAGCGGCAGCTTTTAATTGATCAGGTTAGAGCCTACTGATATTGCACCGCCTGTTTGCTCTTTGTTTTGTCAGTTTTCTGGGTGGAAGCGGGGGGAATGGGGAGATCGCGACGGTGGCTGAACATGGGGCGGCGCAGGAACGAAGGCGTATCCATTTCATCTTCACTCTTGCGCAGATCGCTGTAGTATTTAACAGCTTCATCGTCCTTCGACAAACCAAAAATGACCGGTCTTTCCGGGGTATTGAAACCGGTGGCGATCAAAGTGATACGGACTTCAGAGTCCATATCGGCATTCTGGGCGACACCGAAAATAATGTTGGCATCCGGATCGACGGCTTGTTTGATTACTTTCGCGGCTTCATTGACTTCCAACAGGGTCAGCGAGCTATTACCGACGACGTTGAACAAGACACCTCGAGCGCCGTTTACAGCAACGTCCAACAAGGGGCTATTCAAAGCTTCTTTAGCGGCGTCAATGGCACGGTGGGGACCAGACCCGCGACCGACAGACATCCAGGCCGGACCGGCGTCTTTCATAATAGCTTTTACATCAGCGAAATCCAGATTAATGATACCGGGGACAGTAATTACTTCGGCGATAGCCTGAACACCCCTGGTTAAAACATCATCCGCCATCTTGAAAGCACCGTCGACGCTGGTTTTTTGATCGCAAAGGTTTATCATGCGATCGTTGGGAATAATAACCAGAGTATCGACCACACCCAGCAAATTCTTGATACCTTCTTCAGCGACGGCATTACGATGCTTGCCTTCGAAAGTGAATGGTTTGGTGACGACGCCGATAGTCAGTGCGCCGCTGGCCCGGGCTATTTCAGCCACGATAGGGGCAGAACCGGTGCCGGTACCGCCGCCCATGCCTGCAGTAATGAAGACCATATCAGACCCGGCGACCACTGTCCGGATCTCGTCCCGGCTTTCGTCAGCGGCTTTCTGTCCGATGATATGACTGCCGCCGGCTCCGAGGCCACGAGTCAGTTTTTCACCGATCTGGACACGGACGGGCGCTTCCGAAATTGCCAATGCCTGAGCATCGGTATTCATACCGACGAATTCGACACCGCGTACACCCTCGCGCACCATGCGGGTAACCACATTGCACCCACCACCGCCACAACCGATTACTTTTATCTTAGCAGGGTTCGGGATATAACTTGCTTTTGCCATCGATCTCCTCCTTTAATTGCCCCGTTATTTCCATATATTATCTGGCGAACAAAGCCGCCAATTGGGTTACCAGTTTACGGATGCCGCCGCCGAAGAAGCGGGGCCGTGGCTTTCTTAAAGCAGACCGGCGCAGTTTATTACCCCAGAGGAGTAAACCGACACCGGTGGCGTAAGATGGGTCGCGCAAGGACTCGGAGATACCGTCCATGTTGCGCGGCGAACCGATGCGGACCGGCATCTTCAACAGATCACGGCCGAAGGTATCGAGTCCGGACAGGTTGGAACTACCACCGGTCAACACGAGACCACCGGGGACGATCTTCTTATAATCAGATCGCGGTAGTTCAAGAATCGTCAGCTTCAACAATTCTTCCACCCTGGCACGCAAGATATCACAGAGATCCTGGTATGAAGCCCGGTGCCCGTTACCGACCATGGCATCGGAGTCCATGCGGGCATCATAAAGCGGCATGACACTGCCGTATTTCTTTTTCATCTCTTCAGCGACATCGAAAGGCAGGCCGATGCCGATAGCAATATCCCGGGTCATCTGATACCCGGCAACCGGAATTACAGCGCTGAGCCAGATCGAACCTTCGCGAAAGACAGCGATATCAGTGGTGCCACCGCCGATATCGGCCAGGATGGTACCGACCTCTTTTTCCTCATCGGTCAGGACGGCTTCGGCAGAGGCCAATGGTTCCAAGACCAGTTCTTCGACATCAATACCGACGCCGCGGATACACTTGGCCAGGTTCTGCACCGAACTGATGCCGGCGGTGATCACATGAGCTTCGACATCAAGGCGGTAGCCGTGCATACCCACAGGGTTCTTGATTGTTGCATTGCCGTCAACAGTAAAAGAACGAGGAATAACATGGAGCAGTTTACGGTCGTTAGGTACTTTAATCGCCTGGGAACTCTGGACGACACGGCGCAGGTCATCGATCCGCACCATGCGATCGCCCCGGTTAATAGAGACGACCCCGTGATTATTCGCCGAAGTCACATGGCGTCCGGTTACCCCGACATAAGCCGATTCAATACGGTAGCCGCAAGCTTGTTCAGCCTTACGAACCGATTCCCGGATCGAGTCTTTGGCTTCGTTGATATTGACCACCATCCCCTTGTGCATGCCGTTGGACGGGGTGATACCAACACCCACCACGCGTAATCCGCCGTTATCGTCCGCTTCGGCAACGGTGGTACAGACCTTGGTAGTACCGACGTCTATTGAATTGATTAATGTAATTTTTGCCATTCAGCGCCTCCTTTATCGGTATCTCTCAATTTAATACGACTATCTCCAGAGAACAGTTTGCCGCTAGCAACCCTCTCTCAGACAGTCAAAAACAACTGGCGAATTCGTTTCAATAACGTAGGCTGCCGCCAGGCGTTCTCACGCATGGTACCCGCAGCGCACAACCTTTCAATCAGGCTTGTGTGTTCCTCCTCGTTCACAACACGTTCGGCAACCCGCATTTTGGCACTCCGGCTACGAGGATTTGCCCGAATCTCGGCCCGTGTCGGAACAATGACATTTTTAGTGATCAGCTTTATAGACGGAAGATGGCCGCAGATACAACTCGGAGTTCCGGGGGCACAGATGCAACCGCTGGCCTCGCGGCGCATGAACTGCTTGACAATCCGGTCTTCGAGCGAATGGTAACTGATGACCACCAACCGGCCTTCGAAGCCAAGGATCTTAACCGCCTGATTTAAAGCTGATTCCAGATTATCTAATTCTTCGTTGACTACGATCCGGAGCGCCTGGAAAGTACGAGTGGCGGGATTAATACGGCCATGACGGCCACCGACCGCCTTTTCGATAATGGATGCCAACTCGGCGGTAGTACGGACCGGACGTTGAGTGGTGATAAAATGAGCGATACGCCGGCTGGCCGGCTCTTCACCGTAAGTCCAGATAAGGTCAGCCAGTTCGGCTTCGCCGTAGTGATTTACAATATCAGCGGCAGTAACTTCCTGATTCGGGTTCAACCGCATATCGAGCGGGGCGTCCTGCTGAAAACTGAACCCCCGGCCGGCGACATCAAGCTGGAAAGAAGCCAAGCCGAGGTCGAACAGGATACCATGCACGGGCAGATAATCATGGCGGTAGCAGATCGATTCCAGGTTCGTGAAATTATCGTTGACGACGAGGACAGAATCACCGTACGGAGACAGGCGGCGTAAGGCGTGTTGGACAGACAAGGGATCGGCATCGATACCGAGCAACTGACCGCCGGGTTGACTACGGCTAAGGATAGAGGCAGCATGACCAGCAGCACCGAGGGTACAGTCCACGTAACGGCCACCCGGCTGGACACGCAAAGCACTGATCGCCTCTTCTAAAAGGACCGGGATATGCGCCGGTTGGACCATTTTTCTCTACCTCAGTGCCGTTCAAGACTTTCGATTATCTGCCATACCTGCTCGTTACTGGTTTCTTTTTCCGCCTGCCAATCTTCCTTGTTCCAGATTTCGAAGTAGCTGTTAGCACCGGCAACGATCGCTTCGCTGCCGATCCCGGCATGCTGGCGGAGGAACTGTGGCAAGGCAACCCTTCCCTGGGCGTCAATGTCAAGATCGATCGCGGAGGAGAACAACGCCCGTCTCAACCTCCGCAATTTACTGGGCAATACCGAACCTCCGGTCAATTCACCGGCCAGTTTTTCCCACTCCGTGTGGGGATAAGCCACAATGCATTTTTCCGGACCAGCCGTCAGCACCAACCCCGCTTTCAGCTTTTCGCGAAACCGGGTGGGGAGGGGCAACCGCCCCTTCACATCTACACGGTAACTATATTCGCCCAGAAACATAACTCAACTTCGCAACGAAGACGATAAATGAAGGTCAGCCTCATCCCAGCCATTCGTGCGAGCCAACCGGACCAAACGGTCGTGATATTCCCTAATAATTTTTAAAGCATTCTCGCGGTTGCACGACCAGAGTCTGGTATTAAACTCGCGACGCCAACTGGATTTGCCCATTCTGACCAGCGCCTTGTTGATATCACCGGATAACTCGGATAACGATGCAGTCATTTAACCTGACCTCTTTCAGTTCCACTTTACCCTACAATTCCCCACTTGTTACCATTGTAAAACATTATTCAAGTTTGTCAATACCCTAAAAGCATTATTTTTGAAACTATTTGCCTGAGAAAAAGTACGTGGTAGAATAAAAAGGTGAATATCCACATTTTCACCATATTTCCCGAGATATTCGCCAGCCCGCTGGGAGCAGGCATTTTCAAGCGTGCGGCCGAAGAAGAACGCGCGACTGTCGAGATACATAACATCCGGTTCTTCACTCACGACCGGCACCATACAGTTGATGACAGTCCTTACGGGGGTGGAGCGGGGATGGTCTTCAAACCGGAGCCGGTTTTCGAAGCGGTGGAAAGCATCCGGGAGAAAATCAAGCAGACTACTCCCGAACGGACAATTCCGATCATATTGTTATCACCCCAGGGCAGATTGCTGACACAAGAAATTGCACTGGAGTTATCCCGAGAGCCAGTGCTGTTCTTGATTTGCGGCCATTATGAAGGTGTGGATGAAAGAATCGCCGAAGATCTAGCCACCGACAGCATCAGCATCGGAGATTACGTTCTCAGCGGTGGAGAGCTTCCGGCATTGGTATTAACGGACGCCATGCTCCGCCTGGTGCCCGGGGTACTCGGATCTCCAGAATCGCCGATCGATGAGTCACACAGTACCGGACTGCTGGAATATCCGCAATATACGCGACCGCCGGAGTTCCGGGGCAAGAAAGTCCCGGAAGTGCTACTTTCGGGGAACCACGCCGAGATTGCCAAGTGGCGCCGGAAACAAGCGATAATCCGGACATGGAAAAGAAGGCCGGACATGCTGGCCCGAGCCGGCCTGAGCGACAAAGAGAATGAATTCGTGAAGCAGTTGCAGCAACCGGAAGAAATGGTATAATGGAGTGTTACCAAGATGGACATACAGACGATTACAGAAATCAAACCCAACCGTAAAATGCCGGTGATGAACCCCGGTGATACGGTCAGGGTCAGCACCAAAATTGTTGAAGGCGAGAAGGAACGGACCCAGGTTTTCCAGGGGGTCGTCCTGAAGACCAAACAAGGCGGCGCCGGCCCGATTCTGACCGTAAGAAGGGTGACCTTCGGCATCGGCGTCGAACGAACATTCCCTCTCTACTCACCAAGAGTCGAGAAGGTGGAAGTCGTGCGACACGGCAAGACCCGCCGCGCCAGACTTTTCTACCTTCGTGGGCTGAGCACGCGCGCCTCCCGGATCAAGGAACGCCGGATAGACCAGGCCATCGAAGCGGAACAGAAGCCGGCTGAAGAGCAACAGCCGGAAGCGCCCACTTCTTAAATCCCGCCGATGGAAGCGGGAAATGCGCTACGCTGAGGTCGCGGTCAATTCTCCGGCAGCACAACGCCGGAGTTTCAGCTATTCCATTCCTCCATCTTTAAATATCGAGGTTGGACAGGCTGTGCGCGTACCTTTCGGGAACCGGATACTGGAAGGCGTGGTGTTGGAATTAACCGCATTTCCGGCATTCGAACAGACGAAGGATATCGCCGACGTTATCGAAGAACAACCGTTAATTTCTCCCAACGGAGTGGCACTGGCACGCTGGATCAGCGACTATTACCTGGCGCCCTTGTTCGATGCGATTTCCCTGTTGCTACCGCCCGGGTTCGAACGTCCGAGCCTGACTTATTATGCTCTTACGGAAAAGGCGAACGAACCGGAGATGGCGAGCGCCACCGGAGAGCAGCAGCGAGTATTAGAATTACTGAAAAAGAAACAGCGGGCGCCACAAAAGCAAATCGAGAAATTGCTCGGAGAAAAGACCAGCCGGACAGCACTCAGCCAACTGGTCAGGCAAGGCTTGATCGAGAAGAGTTACGAACTGGGCACAGCGCGAGTGAAACCCAAGTTTGAAGAATACTACACGCTGTTCCGACCTCTTGATGATGATATTCTCAAGATGACCGGAAGAAGCAGAAAACAACAAGTCCTGCTCCGGGCATTAGCCGAACAAACCGGACCGATCGACCGGCCGACTTTAAAGAAGCTACCGGGCGGAGATAATTTAACGATCAAGAACCTTACCAAGAAAGGGCTGGTCAAGGTAGAATTGCAGCTTGTAACACGGGACCCGCTGGCGACCCGCCAGGTAGCACCCGATCAGCCGTTGAAGCTGACCGAAGACCAGTCACTGGCGTACGAAGAAATCAGGAAGAGCCTGGTCAGCCGGAAAAGCAGGGTATTTCTACTACACGGCGTAACGGGCAGCGGAAAGACCGAGGTATACCTGCAGGTACTCGCCGAGGCAATCAGACAGGGCAAGCGGGGCATCGTGCTGGTCCCGGAGATATCACTGACGCCACAGACGATCGAGCGGTTCGCGGCGCGTTTTACCAGCAGGGTGGCGGTATTACACAGCCATTTATCACCGGGGGAACAGTTCGACGAATGGCACCGCATCAAAAAAGGGGAATTTGACGTGGTCATCGGACCGCGCAGCGCCCTGTTTGCGCCGCAGCCGGAGCTCGGGTTGATCATTATTGACGAAGAACACGAATGGACATACAAGCAGACAGAAAAATCGCCCCGCTACCATACCAGGGACACCGCCATCAAACTGGCGGAACTTACCGGCGCGACAGTGGTCCTGGGAAGTGCCACCCCGGAGATCGGGACATACGAGCGGGCACGGCGGAATGAATACAGCCTGCTGTCACTGCCAAAAAGAGTCACTCCGGTAGCAGATGCGCCACTACCGGAAGTGGCGGTAATAGACATGAGACAAGAATTACAGGCAGGGGCGGGCAACCTGTTCAGCCGTCCATTGACCGCCGCAATATTCGAGGCGGTGAGTGCCGGGGAACAGGTGATCCTTTTCCTGAACCGGCGGGGGGCGGCCACTTTCATCCAGTGCCGGAAATGCGGGCTGGTTTTAAGGTGCCGACGCTGCGAGGTGAGCCTGACCTATCACTCGATAAACAACATGCTGGTATGCCACCAGTGCAATTTCCGACGGCGTATGCCAGATATCTGTCCCCGTTGCAACAGTTCCCGGATCAAATTCCTGGGGACCGGAACGCAAAAATTGGAAGAAGAGGCTCGAATAGTCTTTCCCGGAGCCCGGATAACACGCTGGGACAGCGATGCTACCCGAAGCCGGGGAGCGCACGAAGACATTATGAAGGCACTAGCCAACCACGAAACAGACATCCTGATCGGGACACAGATGGTCACCAAGGGACTGGATATTCCACTAGTCACGGTTGTCGGAGTGGTCAATGCCGATTCGGCACTGAACTTTCCGCATTTCCTGGCAACAGAGCGCAGCTACCAGTTATTGAGCCAGGTCGCCGGCAGGGCGGGGCGCGGGGAGCGGGGTGGAAAAGTATTTTTCCAGACTTACAACCCGGACCATTTCGTCATCCAAGCCGCCGCAAAACACGACTACCGAATTTTTTATGAAAAAGAAGCGGCTTACCGACAGCAATTCGCTTATCCGCCGTTCCGGCGGTTAGCGAGCCTGGTCTTCAGCCATACCAACGAAGGGGCATGCCAGAGAGAAGCGGAGCGATTCGGGAGAGAAATCGACGAGGAGATAAGAGGGCGGGGGATATCGGGGCTGGGTGTGATCGGACCAGCGCCGGCTTATATCCACCGGTTACGCGGACGGTATCGCTGGCAGATCATCCTGCGTGGCGAAAACCCGGCGGGACTGCTGGCCGAAATTCCGCTGCCACGCGGATGGACGCTGGACATCGACCCGGTGGGGCTGG
>JBBITI010000041.1:11213-24400 GCA_037440885.1 Dehalococcoidales bacterium
GCAGAAGATGAAAATGCAGATGCTGCCACTTGTCGCTGTCACCAACAGCAAAATCATTTTGAAGAATAATGCCAGGTTGACTACCTTTCATGACTGATTCGCAAGCAGGACAGGTTTTGCTCCACTGTTTGGGACTGCGCTATAATGATACAGATGGCTGTATTACCCATTCGAACGGTACCGGACCCGGTCCTGCGGGGAAAAGCGAAAAAGATAAAAAACGTCGATAGTTCGGTGGCGAAACTAGCGACCGATATGATCGAGACGATGCAGGCGGTGTCAGGGGCAGGACTAGCAGGACCGCAGGTGGGTGTACCGCTGCGCATCGTGGTAATCGGTATTCCCGAGCAACCGCCGCTGGTGTTGATCAACCCGCAGATCATCCGGCGGAACGGGGAGCGGATCGTGGAAGAAGGCTGCTTGAGCATACCGGGGTATATCGGAGAAGTGAAGCGGGCAAAAACAGTCACCGCCAAAGCCCTGGATATCAAAGGGAAAGAGATACGGGTGAAGGGCAACGACGATATACTAGCCCAGGCACTGGAACACGAAATAGACCACCTGAACGGGGTGCTTTATACCGATCAACTCACCCGGCCGGATAGCTTTCACAAGATCGAACCACGCCAGAAGAGCGAGCCTGCTGAAGGAGCAGTAACAGTCGCATAGCCCGCCGCGTCAACAACCAAACCGATAAGCTCATCATGAGCGGCTGTTAAGTTACACTCACAAATTCGGTGCACACTGAGCGGTTCCGCTTTCGACTTTCCTTCACACTAATTTTTATTATTTTTCAAATAATCGATCGCCCATAGGACCAAATCGTTCCCTTCGAGATCGAGTTGATAATCCGGGACGATGCCCTTGCCTTCAATGAGACGGCGGTCAGGAGTAAGCCAGCGGCTGACGGTGAGATAAACGGCGGAACCATCGGACAGCTCGAACCAGCGGTTGGCACTGCCTTTGCCATAAGTAGTCTTTCCGGCAATGACGGCCCGCTGATGGTCCTGCAAAGCACCGGAGAGTACTTCGCTGCCGCTGGCGCTGTAATTATCGGTAAGTACGACGACCGGCAACGTGGTATTAACACTGCGGCGTTCAACGGGATAAACAGTCTCGTTTCCCTTGTTATCCACGATATACATCACCACGCCTTTGGTCAGGAAACTACTGGCGATATTGACGACGGTATCCACCGGCCCCCCCGGATTGCTGCGGAGGTCGATGATAATACCAGCGGGTTTTTCATCTTTTATACGGCGCAGTATGGGAAGCAGTTCTTCATCAGTCCGCTCGGAGAAGTAGAAAATACGGATCAAAGCAACGCCGTCACGCAGTTCGTACGAGATACTGGGGACATCGATCATCGCCCGGACCAATTCCAGTTCCACGGGAGCAGACTCACCGGTTCGCTGGAGAGTAATCCTGACGCGGGTACCCTGCGGACCGCGGATCTTCATTATTACTTCTTCAATACTCCAACCTTCGATCGACTCGCCGTTAACCGCCAGAATAATATCGCCGGAGCGAATACCGGCATTGGCGGCGGGAGTGCCGGGAATGGGGGCAATCACAATTATCTTTCCGTCGCGCACACCGACAGTAGCGCCGATGCCGCCGAATGTGCCCTGCTGATGGGTAAGATTAAGCTTATAGGCATCGGGATCAAGGAAAGCGGAATAGGGATCGTTAAGAGCATCGACCATAGCCGCGACTGCTGCCCGGCTGAGGGCGGCGGCATCTACTTTGTCCGGCTGAACATATTCACGGGAGAGGATATCCCAGGTTTCGTCCACCAGTCCAAGACCGGGGGAGGTAGTGGGAACTGGAGAGAACGAAAGATTGCAACCGCTAAAACAGAGAACGGCGGCAGCCAACAAAGCAAGCAAAACTGTACGGGTGCGATAAAGCATTCAGATACTCCTATTATAAAACGGTAGGGTTTGCAGTGTAATATCTATCTAATTGTATACTCTAAACCAGAAAAACGCAGAGAAGAGGCGTGCATCATTCAATCTGGACGGCGAAGGAAGAAATCCAATGCACTGCTGATACCTTCCGGCGGCAGGAGATTCACATTACCGGCGGCCAGAGCCTGAAGATAAACACCAGCGGTCTTTTCAAGTACTTCGCAGGCATCGAGGGCTTCCCGCAGGTCAGCACCGACGCCGACAGCTCCGTGATTAGCCAGGAGAACGGCGCGGCGGTTTCCCAAAGCGGCAACTGTGTTCGCCGCTAATGCCGCAGTTCCAGTCGGGGCATAGGGAGCAACCTGAACCGCTCCGCCCAGTAAAAGGACCGCTTCTTCGAGAAACGGCGGTAGTTCCCGACCGGAGACAGCAACGGCACTGGCATACAATGAATGCGTATGAATGACTGCCCGGACATCAGGGCGAGCCTGGTAAACCGCCAGGTGTAACCGCCATTCCGAAGACGGGGCAAGAAACCCGTCAACCACCTCGCCATTCAAATCGATGACGGGGATATCTCCGGGGGTCAAGGCATCATAGTATTGTGAAGTGGGGGTGATGATAAAAAGCCGGTCCGGCGGCAGGTAAAGACTGACATTACCCGCTTTGGCGACAACGAGGTTTTTCGCAACCAGTTGATGACAGATGGCGATTACCTGCTCTCTCTCTTTCTGCCAGCGAACCATAAACATTCCTTATCTACCGAGATATTACCAGGCTTGAATATACTACTTGAAAGGGCAAAACTCAAATATCAAGAACCGAAAGGCGAATAAAGAAGTATTAACGGTAGGATAGACAAGATCGACCAGCATATAGATAATCCGTTTAAACTTAAATGCGTGGAATTAGAGAAAATATATTGACGTCCTCCCCGTTGATATGTGGTAGTCGCCTACTACAGATTTTCGATCACAAAACCCAGGAACAGTATCATCCAGCTACCGCTACTATATAGGCAGCGAAGCGAGTAAGGCTATGCCGGGCACGCCGCATTCCCCGGTATAAATGCCATCCCTGAAGAGGATGCCAGATAAAATAACGAATGGCTTGATGCCACCGGTAGGAAGGGAGTTCGGGGAAGGTATCGCCGGCGGCATCAGAAACAGCCCGAGCGATAATAAAGGGGATGCCGTTTTCGGCGGCCAAACGGGCGATCCAGTAGCTTTCCATATCGACAATATCGGCTTTTGAGGCTTCACGCAGGATTTGTTTATCAGCGGGGGAAGATACCAGGCGGGAGGCAGTTACACCGGTGCCGCGGCACACTCCCGGCATTTTGCAGCCATCGGCAAGAGAAAGCAAGCGGGAATCGGAATAGTGGGGGACGGCGACGGGGTCTTCGGCACAACTGATACGGGAACAGAGATAGAGATCACCGGTGTGGCAGCCCGGCAGAAGACCTCCGGCGTAACCAATAGAAACGATAGCAGTGACCGGATAACGATCGAGCAGTGTGCGAACAGCGGATAGAGTGCGGCGTTTGCCAACCCCATGGTTTACCAGTAAAAATTCGTGGCCGCAATAACTGCCGCGGTAAATACGACAATCACCAAGGAAATCGATGCCTGCGACCACCATCAGGCGTCGGAATCCAACAATTTCTTCTTCAAGAGCGCCGAGAACGGCCAGCATACACTACGCCACCCTTTACACCCGACTTCCGACTGCTGTCAGGCAGAATACAATATCCAATCCGCTGTAAATCCAGCCAAAATAGACATAGCCAGGTTAACCGTTCCCATCTGCAACCGCTAATAGTCCCTATTCTTCAAAAAGGAGGCGATGGCCTCCAAATCCTGCCGGGGAGCAGAATCCAGGTTAATACAATCGATGACAGATAAGGCGCGGGCAATATTCTCTTCAGTGGTTTTTTGCGCTTCGGCGAGAGCACCGACATCTTCCAGAATACCGATGACGGATGGTACCGATTCTTCAGCCGGATCTGACTGCCGGTAGTACTGCGATAATAATTCCCGCCGGGGTTGGGACACCCGGGCTAACCCGTAAATAACCGGCAGCGTTTTCTTGCGGCGGCGGATGTCATTACCCGACGGTTTCCCGGTTTTTTCCTGTTTTCCCCAGATGCCCAGGATGTCATCCCTGGTTTGAAAAGCCATGCCGATATGCCAGCCGAACTCATACAGCGCTTTGATTTTGTTATGGTCCCGAGTACCCAACTCGGCTCCCGAGGCAACAGCGCAAGCCATCAGGGTTGCCGTTTTACAGCCGATCATCTTCAGATAATCGGAAATGCCGACATCTTCTTGCGATTCGAAGCTGATATCGAGGTACTGGCCTTCAATCAGTGCCAGGGTAGCCTCATCGAGGAGACTCAGCAGACGTAGCTGGAGTTCTCCGGGAACAGCCAGACGACGCACGGCTACCCCGGCGAGCATACGCATGGCACTGCCGGCATTGATCGCCTGCGGCTTACCCCAGACCCGCCAAACGGTCGGTTGATGATGGCGTTCGGAGTCATCATCCTGGATATCATCATGAATCAAAGAATAATTATGGACCAGTTCGACAGCGGCTGCCATGGGTAAAGCCTGACGGTATTCGCCACCCGCCGCTGCACAGGCCAGCAGACACAACGTCGGGCGTACAGCCTTACCGTTGGAGCGATCCAGAATGCGGTCTTCGTTATCGACCCAGCCCAGATGATAACGCAACATGTTATACATCGGCGATGCGCGTTGGGAGATGATTGAATTAATTTCGGCTTTAATTTCCGCGTGATAGCGGGTCAAGACAGCAGGTAAAACCATTAAGGCGTTCTCCCGCCGGCGGACGCCCGGAGAAAAAGTTCAGGAAAAGCCTGATTTACGCGACCAACGATGCCGGAGGCATCCAGATCATACTTTGAACGCAAAAAATCCTGGTTACCGTGTTCGATAAAAACATCAGGGAGTCCCACGCGTTCGACTTTGACATTGATACCGGAAGATGCCAGTAGTTCGAGAACAGCACTGCCGAATCCCCCGATCAACGAATTTTCCTCGACGGTGACCAGCCTGCCGGTATTTACCCCTAATTCTTTAATCAGATTTTCATCGAGGGGTTTGACAAAACGAGCGCTGGCGACAGCACAACTGATACCCTTTGCCTCCAGTTTCCGAGCGGCTTCAAGGGCCGGAAAAACAGTGGCCCCGATTGCCAGGACAGCCAGGTCACGCCCCTGCTGAAGTATCTCAGCAGATCCGATTGGAATAATATCAAATTTGTCTACCCGCCGGGCCAATCCCCCGTTGCCACGCGGATAACGAACAGCGACCGGCTTACCATAAGTCACAGCACTATGAAGAAGATGCTGGAATTCAGTTTCATCTTTAGGAGCGACAATGACGATACCAGGAATACTTCGCAGAAACGTTATGTCAAATGACCCCTGATGGGTTTTACCGTCATCACCGACGATACCGGCGCGATCGACGGCAAAAACCACCGGCAGGTTTTGCAGGCAAACGTCATGGATCATCTGATCGTAGGAACGCTGCAGGAAGGTGGAATAGATAGCGACAACCGGAATCGATCCACCAGTGGCGAGTCCGGCTGCCAGGGTAACAGCGTGCTGTTCACAGATGCCGACATCGAAGACCCGACCGGGAAAGGTTGCTGCTACCGGAGTGAGTCCAGTACCGTCGAGCATGGCGGCGGAGATCGCCACGATTTTATCGTTCTCCTGCATCAAGCGGAGGAGCGTTTGACCAAAAACCTGGCTGTACGAAGGCAATGCAACCGTGGCTTCCGTCGAAGAAGCGACCCCATGGAACCTGGTGGCATTTGCCTCGGCATCAGCATATCCCTTGCCTTTCCGGGTAATGACATGGAGGAGAACCGGCCCGGTCTCCCGTTTGGCCCGTTCCAGGGCTGATTCCAAACTGTTCTGGTCGTGACCATCGACCGGTCCCAGATAGGTAAACCCGAACTGTTCCCAGAAGTTGGGAAGGACGACCCCTTCGATCTGCCTGGTGATGCGGCGGGTAAAATTCCATGCGGAGACACCCAGAGGTAACCGGATGATTCGCTTCCGAGCGGCCTGCTTTGCGGACTCATAGCTACGGTGGAAGCGAACCCGGTTAAGCAATCGGGACACCGCCCCCACACTGGGTGAAATCGACATCCCGTTGTCGTTCAGTACCACAATAATCCTGGTTCCGAGGTGGCCGGCATGATTAATCGCCTCCAGCGCCATTCCGGTGCCCAGTGATCCATCACCGATCACAGCCACTACATGGAAACAATCACCCCGGGCATCGCGAGCCAAACCAATCCCCAGTGCTGCCGATACCGAGTTACCGGCATGTCCCCCGCCAAAGGCGTCGTGCAAGCTTTCAGAACGCACCGGGAACCCGGAAATGCCGCCATAGGTCCGCAGGGTAGCAAAATCAACTCGCCGGCCGGTAAGCAGTTTATGGGTGTAGCTCTGGTGTCCGACATCCCAGATAATCTTGTCATCCGGACTGTGAAAAACACGGTGCAGGGCGATGGTCAGTTCAACCACACCAAGATTGGAAGCCAGATGGCCGCCGTTCTGGGACACCGTGGTGATAAGTAACTGCCTGATTTCAGAAGCCAGTTGCGTCAACTGTGACTGTTTCAACTGCTTCAGATCGTCCGGCGAATTTATTTGATCGAGAATTCCAGGCATATCTACAATTTTCCCGGATGCTTCAAGTCACCATGCATATTACGACTCAGATAGACTAACAGAGACAGACAATTTTATCAATGAACAAACGATTCTCAAGAATCAGTTCCATAATCTCAAAAAGGTAAAAGTATTACCAGCACCGGCTCAAATCTCATGATTTCACCATAACCAGCAGCATTTTGAAGCGATGTACAGCTTTCAGGGCATGCGGTTCATTAGCCGGCATGACAATCATTTCGCCGGCAGACACATCATGATTTTTTCCGGAAATGGTGATCAATGCCTGTCCATCAACCACAAAAACCACGGCATCGAAGGGGGCGGTATGTTCACTCAAGCCCTGACCTTCATCGAAGGCAAAGAGAGTTACCGTACCGGTCAACTTATCGATCAGGGTACGGCTGACGACAGAGCCAGCCTGGTAGTCAACCATGCGCTGTACTGATTGCGCCGAATACAGATCGGTCGGACCTTTTTTGCTCTTGTTAATACTCATATAGCCTCACTTCAGCCCGTTATTCACACTGCAAGGATAGTATCCAGGTTTTTTCTTTGGTACGGAGAAAAGGCAGTCATGACTGCCTTTTCTCTCCTATAACAGATGAACCACAATATAAGAATAACCTGCGATCCGGTTTTCATCAAGGATACCCGGACCGTGACAATTGCCCTTGACTTGCCATGTTATATCTGTTATAGTTATATTATAACAGATAGGGAAAAACGGTATGTTGCTTTCGATAAATGAAAATGACGCCCGTCCGCTGTATTTACAGATTACCGGTCAGATCAAGGAACAGGTAAGCAACGGCATATTGGCACCGGGTACAGAACTGCCCGCGGTGCGCGAACTGGCGGAGAGCCTGGGAATCAACATGCACACCGTGCGCAGCGCCTATTTGAAGTTACGCGAAGAAGGCATCATCAAGCTGCGCCTGGGACGACGGGCGGTAGTCGCCCGCCGCATACCGCCGGTCAAGAACAGCGACCTTGAGAGCAGCTTTGAAACCCGCATCAAGGAAATAATAACCGATGCACTATTGTACGGACTACCGCCGGATGATCTGGCGAGAATACTTTCCAGACAGATGGACCGACTGCACAAGGAGAGAAAGAAATAATGAAAAAATTAACTCATCCGCTGTGGACACACCTGCCGGCGCTGGCTGCTTTGATTGTCCTCGTAATATACATATTTTCCGGTCCGTTACCCGGTAACGTTCCGGTCCATTTTAATTCACAGGGGATTCCTGACCGCTACGGTTCACCGTGGTCGTTCTTAGGGATGACCCTCGTAATGTCAGTATTCTACATTGCTCTGTCCATTTTTCTTGATGAGCTCTGGGCGAGACAGGAAACGAAAAAAACTTTTAACTGGCTTTCCATACTGGACGAGATCGTGGTGGGGGGGATGACCGGTATCGCGGTCGGCCACCTCGAATTCATCCGCGGTAACGGGGCGTTCTTCATTTTCCCATGGCAATACGTAGCGGTATTTCTTGGCGCCACTATCGTCCCGGCGATATTACTGGAAATGGCACGTCCTTTCCGCAGTCGCCCGGAGATCCGGAACCCGGAGATAAAAAGCGGCGACCGGTCTTTCAAGGTTGAAATCTCCCGCCGTCTAAAGGATACCGGCAACTTTGTTTACTGGGACTGCCAGAACCCGTTGTGGCTCAGTCTGGTCACAACAGTTCTGCCACTAATAATGATCGCCTGCGCCGTGTTCGCATGGTTTGACGAAGCGTGGGTAGCTATTCTGTTACTGCTAATTGCGATCATCATGATCATCCCTTACGGCGGGCAACGAGTGATGGTGACACGGAAAGATATCCGGGTACGCTGGGGAATCCTGGGGTTACCGGTCTTCAGTATGAAAACAAGTGACATTGCGGCGGTGGAAAAACACCGTTTTGCGCCACTGCGCGACTTCGGCGGTTATGGAATCCGCTTCAACCGAGAGATGAGGGCTTATTTCCTGCGCGGGAACGAAGGGGTCAAAATCACAACGGGTAACGGTAAAAAATATTTGCTCGGGTCCGATAATTCCGAGCGGCTGCGGGAGGTGATCCAGATAGTCACGGAGAGATAAACCAGCCACTGGCTTCGGGAGAAGATGCGACGTACCGTGTGTCCGCAAATATTGGATGAACAGCCTGTCATCTGCGCAAGATGGCGATTGTAATTACAGGAGGAAATAGAGTGCCAGAAGAACTGCAGAGTATTATAGGTGCGCTTCCGCTATTGATACCACTGTTTATGCTTCAGCTAGTCCTGATAGTGGTAGCTTTGATCGACGTCATCCGGCGGGAGAGGGTGCGAGGCAACAAAATAGTCTGGATAATCGTAATCGTGGCCGTGAATATCATCGGGCCGATTATTTACCTGCTCTTCGGGCGACAGGAGGCACCGAATGACCGCGATTAAGACGGAAAATCTTTCGAAGACTTACGGCACCGTGAAGGCGGTGACCGACCTTAACATGGAAGTCCCTGAGAACATGGTATTCGGTTTCCTGGGCCCAAACGGAGCCGGAAAAACGACCACGGTAAGATTACTGACCGGTTTTTCACGACCGACTTCCGGAAATGCCTGGGTGGCTGGAGAATGCGTGACGGGGAGCAGTTTACAGCTCCAGGTAAAGACGGGACTACTGCCCGATGTCCCCACTTTTTACAACTGGATGAACGGCCGGGAATTCCTGCAAATGGTCGGGGAACTGCATCATATGCCGATTGCGGAAAACAAAAAGCGGACAGAAGAACTGCTGGAGCTGGTAAACTTGAGGCGAGACGCCAAACGAAGCATCGGGGGATATTCCCGCGGTATGCGCCAGCGGCTCGGCATCGCACAAGCTCTAACCAACCGGCCGCGTGTGCTTTTCATGGACGAACCAACCTCCGCCCTGGATCCGATCGGCCGCAAGGAAATGCTGACTCTGATCAGGCGACTGCGCGAGACAGCTACCGTCTTCATGTCGACGCATATATTGTCAGACGTCGAACGCGTCTGCGACCTGGTGGGAATTATCGATAAAGGCAGATTATTGACCATATCTGCGGTAGATGCGCTGCAAAAGAAATATGCCCGTTCTATTTTCGAGATAGAATTTGCCGAAGATACGGCGTCTTTTATGGATACCCTGAAAGATAAACCCTGGCTGACCGAGCCGAAACTGAACACTGAAAATGGGGCACCTTTTATCAGCGTACGGGCGACAGAAATCGATATCGCCAGCCGGGAACTGCCCCGGTTGATCAGCGAGAGCGGGTTGACTTTGCGTCGTTACGAGCTCATGCTGCCCAATCTGGAAGAGATATTCGTGAAAATACTGAACGGAGGCGGTAAATAATGGACGGACTGATACCGCTCCTGAAAAAAGAAATCAAAGAACAGTGGAAAACCTACCGATTCCTGGTGGTCATCAGCGTTTTTCTGCTGCTGGGACTGACGACACCGTTGACGCTAAAATACCTGCCGGAGCTAATGAAATTATCAGGTGTGCCGATGGAGTTAAGTTTTCCCCCGCCCACCGCGGTACAGTCATTGATGGGTTTTGCGGGGGACATCGGACAGGTCGGCGTTTTCGTCATCGTGCTGATAGCCATGGGCAGTATTGCCAACGAAGTATCACGCGGGACAGCAGTGATAATACTCAGCAAACCGGTAAGCCGCACGGCTTTTGTCACCGCGAAATTACTGGCCTTGAGCTTGACTACTATCGTTGCGTTGAGCGTCGCTTCTGCGGTTTGCTTCGCCTATACCGTCTGGTTGATACAGGATACCAGCGCGACGGCATTTCTCGGACTCACGTTACTGCTTGCCCTATTCATGGTTTTCAGCATCGCCACCACACTTCTTTTCTCCAGCCTGTTCCGCAGTTCGCTGGCAGCCGGCGGGGCAGCGCTGGGAGTCATCATCGGGCAGGCAATCCTGAGTATTCTACCGTACGCCGGCGATTATATGCCGGGCAAGCTGCTGGGGTGGGGCAACGAGTTGTTAACCGGCGGCGACGCCTACTGGGGAGCGCTGGCAGTCACACTGGCATTGACCGGATTATTCATCTACCTGGCACAACACGCTCTGAAAACCAGGGACATCTAAAAAAAGGGGGGCGGATAATCCGTTCCCCCCTTTAAATACCAACGATATCTTCATTTAACCGGATTGACAACCCGGCCCAGAAAAATGACACTGCCGCTAACATTATCCCGGATAAGGAAAAGGAACGGCCGGTTCACTATCATTTCAGCGGTCCGGGCAGGAACAGAGGTGGTACCAACGATGACGGCGGTAGCCGCTGCTGCTTCCGTCCCGGCTTCGTCCACAGCAACATAGGCCTTGTGCAACACATCAGTAATATAGAGGTCTTTTTGACCGTTGATCCCGGAGAAATCGGCATCGGTACCAAAGGCATTAGCCATGCCCAAGGCGGTTAATGCCTGTTTCAGATTAAATTCGGAATCGAATTCGAATTTAGGCAACCCCAGGGTGACCTCTGCATCCGCCAGGTTACCGAGTACATCGTAGAGCGCTACCGCATCAAAAGAATTCTCGAATGCAGCGAATTTACCGGCATCGGGCAGAATGACGATCATCGACAATTCGCGTCCGTCATAAGGGATTTCGACCGCCTGGTAACCGGCTCCTTCGGCATAATTTGTCTTATAACGGGTATTCATCATGGCAACCGGAACCGAACTGCCGTCGAGGAGGTAGAAAGCCTTTTGTACAGTGAGTTCTTTTTCGAAAGGCTGCAGCCAGGCGGCATTAAAATAGACGGCATTGGTCAGGACCAGGCGGGTCAGGTTGGTCAAGGCACCGGCAGGAATAAGGTCCTTGATCTTGCCTGCTGTCTGATCGGCAACCCAGCGGTTAATTTCAAGACGGGATTGTTCGGTCTTATTGATGAAATCCACCAGGCGCAGTCCAGCCCCGTAGTGAACCGCCAGAATATCCAGGTAAGAAGTGAGGAACTGATAATCTTGCTGGCCCCAGGTAGCGTTGGCGATATTGAGGCGAAAACCCTTGCCGTCTTTACCGGCAGCATTTTTACCCCGGTTCGCCAGGTCGATAGCGAGGCGATTGAAAGCGGGATGCAGCAAGACCGGGGAAAGGTCGTAATGCAAGACCCGGGACATATCCTCTGCGGTCTGACCGCGCGCCCCGGCATAAACCATCGCCAGCGCCAGTGAAATACTGTAAGGAGAAAAAAAGACGTTGCGATCCGAATCCTTGAGTAGACGGTAAAGGTCGAGGGCAAAGGCATTGTTATCCTCGATGAAGGATAACCAGGCAGCTTGCGCAACCTGAGGAGCTTTGTCGCGTGATTTTTGGGACTGAACTACCGAGACGGTTGTTTTGGGAGCACAACCGAAGAGACCGCCAACTAATACCAGCGTCAGCAGGATAAAGATCAATTTTTTCATCGCCCGCTCCTTTTGCAAAGTTCGCAATATGTTTAACGTCCCAAGGGGGAAAAAGATAGGAAGACCGCAGTCAGCCAGTGTTGACCTATCCCCGACTTCAACAGATCACCGGGATCGGACCCCGAGCCAGAACCAGGGAAAATCTGACCCTGATGGCTCCGAGGGACAACTACGATTCTTGTTACACGATAAATGTTTCTACATGGGGTGAATTACGTCCCGGGAGAAGAAGTTGGTTCCACCCCGATGGTATCCCAGCAATAATTGGTCACTCATTTTTTATTCACATTCAAATGGCAGGGCTTGACGGCAAGAATATGAGGTATTACACTGAAGCGGATTTCACACCGGGAGGAAAACAATGGGTAGAGTGGAAGGAAAAGTGGCCATCGTTACCGGCGGTTCGATGGGTTTGGGCAAGGCAACTTCGATACTGCTGGCACAAGAAAAAGCGACAGTGATCGTGACTGACCTCGTAGATGACAAAGGGCGGGAGGTGGAGGCGGAAATCAGGAACAATGGAGGCACAGCAAAGTATTACCACATGGACGTCACCCGGGAAGAAGAAATCCGGCAGGTCTGCAACGATGTGTATAAAAATTACAATCGGATTGATATCCTGGTCAACAATGCCGGCATTACCGGGATGATCAAACCGACGCATGAAACGAGTATTGCCGAATGGGACCAGGTTTTGAACATTGATGCCCGCGGCGTTTTCCTGTGCACGAAGCATGCCATTCCCTACATGCAAAAGGGGGGCGGCGGCAGCATAATCAATATCTCCTCGGTATACGGGATTGTGGGCGGGGTGGACAATCCACCGCCGTTCCTGTATCACGCGGCGAAAGGGGCGGTGCGGCTGATGTCTAAGTCCGACGCGGTCTGTTATGCCAAAGACAGAATCAGAGTCAACTCGATTCATCCCGGGTGGATCTGGACTCCGATGCTGGACAGCGTGGGGAAAAGAGCTCCCGAAGGCCAGGAGGAATTCAACCGCCGTTTATGGAGCCGTATTCCACTGGGTCATTACGGAGAACCGGTAGACGTGGCTTATGGAGTGCTGTTCCTGGCATCGGACGAGTCTAAATTCATCACCGGCACGGAATTAGTGATCGACGGGGGATATCT
>JBBITI010000042.1:0-24166 GCA_037440885.1 Dehalococcoidales bacterium
ACAATATTTTTTCACCTGAACAACAGGTCTATTCGCTCGTCGATTTTGCTTTGCGAGAAGATCTCGGGCGTGGCGATGTCACTACCGACAACCTGATATCCTTAGATATCGAAGGACAAGCGGTTATACTAATCAAGGCGGAAGGGGTTCTGGCGGGTGGTGGGGTGGCAGAGATCGTTTTTCAGCGAGTAGATCCTGAATTAAAAGTCGATATCCGGATAAAAGACGGCTCTCCGGTGAGAACCGGCGATATCGCCGGTTCTGTTTCAGGGAGAGTAGCAAGCATTCTCAAGGGTGAGCGGGTAGCGCTGAATTTCATGCAGCGGCTGAGCGGGGTAGCATCGCTAACGGCGAAGTATGTAGCGGAGACTAAAGGGACCAGGGCGGATATCTATGATACCCGGAAAACGACACCAGGTCTCCGTTTTCTGGAAAAATATGCGGTGCGGATGGGTGGTGGGCGGAACCACCGTTTGGACCTGGGTGATTTTGTATTGATCAAGGACAATCACATCGCTATTCTGCGCCAACGCGGCATGAACCTGGCCGGGATAGTAGCGCAGGCGAAGGCAGCAAACCCGGCTGGGATGAAGGTGGAAGTAGAGGTCACTACGGTAGAAGATGGTATTCAAGCGGCACAAGCCGGGGCGGACATAGTAATGTTCGATAATATGTCATCGGCAGAGATGAAAAGAGGGGTTGCCATGTTGCCGGCTGGCGTGCTGACGGAAGCTTCAGGCGGGATCACACTGGCCAATGTCCGCCAGGTAGCCTTATCGGGAGTCGATATTATTTCGATCGGGGCGTTGACACACTCGGCCCCGGTACTGGATATCAGCCTGGAACTGCAAATCTAGTTTTCCGCCGTAGCCAGATAGCTGTCCGGATCATTCTCAAGTTTGACTCTCTGGAAACCAGCTTCGTTTGAAAGATAATTCATTTCAAATTGCCCGGGCAATAAATCATTGCGAACCGCCGGTCACCGGCGGTGCATGCGACGCACGATACCGTCCACACGGGAGATGACTTAATCACGGCTATCAAGCATAATTGTGACGGGACCGTCGTTATGGATTTCCACCAGCATATGCTCCTGGAATTTTCCGGTGGCAATATGGAGCCCCCTCTGATTAACCTTATCGACGAAATAATCGAATAACCGCCGCGCTTGGTCGGGTGGGGCAGCGCCGGTGAAACTGGGACGGCGGCCTCTTTTTAAGTCAGCCAGTAATGTGAATTGACTGATCAATAACAGCTCGCCGTGGATGTCGGCTAACGATAGATTAAATTTACCATCATTGTCGGAAAATATACGCAGGTTGATAATTTTATCCACCAGATAGTCAGCATCCTTTTCAGTATCACCGGTGGCGACACCGAGCAAAACAGCCAGACCGGGACCAATGTTACCGACAATTTCTCCATGCACACTGACCGAAGCTTTGATAACGCGTTGCAGTAAAATTTTCATGTTCTCTTCCGGGGAATGGTTGTCTTATTGTAGCGTAAATAATAATGAAGCCACAAAAGAGCAGGACGGTTATCGAGTTATTCAAAAAGAAAAAGAAGAAGATGGACAGTATTCCTGAAAGAGGTTATAATGCTTGGTGTAGAGGGTAAATGCCATTATGATTGTATTCGGGATGGATGAAGTTAATAAAACCAAGAAACCGGAGGCATCTTGTTGTAGCGAGGTGCCTCTTATAGTTTCAAGGGGGTGTGGACATGCAATCTAGTTTAATCGGGAAAATAGAAAAAGCTAAAAGGTATGCCCAGGAGAAGGAAAGAGTAACCTTTTCCGAACTATCAGTCAAATTTCGCGGCGAAAACGATGAATATTCCATTAGATACAGAGACGGCAAATGGAATTGTACGTGTCATTTCTTTTCGCAGTGGGGCTTATGCAGCCATACCATGGCAATGGAAAAGATTCTGAAAGATATGCTCCCCGAAGAAGCTCTTAAATCACCAATGGCCGTAGCTGAATAAAAACCAGCAGGTACAGGGTAAAGGAATATATTTCCGGTTTATACCTCTTTCGTTTTCCAGCGGCCCATACGGAAATAGACTGTATAAGCTATAGCGCTGACGACAGAACTGGCAACGATAGCCCAGCGAATGCCGTAAACACCAAGGTCCCCAACCTTCGGCAAGAAATAAGCCAGTGGTATCTGAATCAGCCACATTGTAACGATACTTACGACCATGGGTAAAAAGGTATCGCCGGAACCAGTGATGCACTGCTGGAATACACCCACAAGCCCCATGATCATATAACTTACTACTGCAATCCTTAAAAATGTAGCTGCCAGAGAAACCAATTCAGGATCGGTACTGAAAATCCGCACCGCGAATTCAGCCCAGAGCAGTAGCAAAATACAGCAGACAAAAGCGAAGATTTCGATGATACCACAGGCAATCCACCCACCTTTCACGGCACGTTCCGGTTGACGCGCTCCCATGTTCTGTCCGGTCAGGACGCCGGCAGCCATACCCAATCCCCACGCCGGCATGAAAAGAATCATCTCGACACGCTGGTTTAACGCGTGGGCGGCTACGGCAACAGTACCGAAGGGGGCGACAACATGCATGAGAATAAACTGCCCGAGGTTCTGCTGAATACCCATGATCGAAGCGGGCAAGCCGATCTTGATGATGCGCCATATCATCCGGAAGTCGACCCTCATACCTTTGAGTGTCAAGTGGATCCGGGAACGCCCGGTCAATAAGAACCAGAAACTGATAGCAGTCCCCAGGCTTTGCGAGATAACCCCGGCTGTGGCTGCGCCATTGACACCCATGGTGGGGAAGAACCAGATGCCGAAGATGAAAGCCGGGGATATCAAAACATGAACCGCTCGAAAGACGACCGCAATTTTCATGGGAGTCAGGGCATCACCCGAAGCTTGCATGATGCTGTCGGTCATCATGCGGAAGGAAATGGCGACCATGCAAACAAATTGGATACGAATATAGTCAGCTCCGACTTTCAAGACCTCCGGCCCAACGCCGACGAGCAAAAGAATTTCTTCGGCAAAAAATATTCCGACGATAGCCAGCAGAACCGAAGCTATCGCCCCGATGAGTAATGCTTGTTGGGCAGCATAATTAGCCTGGTGTTCATCGCCGGCACCGATAAACCGGGCGATCATAGCCCGCAGACCGGTAAAGAGCCCCATCAGACCGGACTGGACAAGCATAACCGCAATTCCGGCGACACCAACTCCGGCAATAGCAGTGGAACCGAGTTTTCCGACCCAGATCATATCGACGGTAGGCCCGATCATGTTAATGCTATTGGCAATAATCATCGGCCAGGAAAGAGCAATCAGATTGCGAACAATGCTGCCTTTCGTGAAGTCGCGATGCTGCCCAAAAACGGCAACACGCCGTCCCGGCATATCGGTATGGTCGTGCATCTAGAGTAAAAGGCTCCTTGAGGCCTCCGTTGGGATCAATGAAGGGAGATCTGGAATAATAAACATCATATTGATTATACTGCAGGTCTATCCGGCTGACCAATCGGGAGATGGCAACGGGTCAGGCTAATTGCTCAATTGCCCCGGCGACAATAAAGAGAGACCCGGTGATGCAGATAAGGTCTTTTTCTCCAGTATTCGCCAGCGCCAGCGGCAGGGCAGTAGAAATATCACCGGATGCTTCAGCGGTGATGCCGTGGCGTTTGAATTCATCGATGAGGACGTCTATAGATTGGGCGCGGGGATGGGCGGAACGGGTAACAATCACCCGGTTGAAGATAGGAGCCAGTTCGCTGACGATGCCGGAAACATCTTTGTCTGAAGAGGTGCCGATTATCAAGGTAGAGCGCTCGAATTGGAAATGCTTCTTCAGGGCGTCACGAAGCTTGGCGGCTGAATAAGGGTTGTGGGCACCGTCGGCGACAATCCAGGGCTTTTGTTTCAGAATCTGGAGGCGGCCCGGCCATTTGACCTGGTTGAAACCACGGGCGATGTCACCCGGTGATATGTAGAATCTCTTCTCTACCAGAGTTTCCAGTACACCAGCGGCGGTACTGGCATTTTCAAGTTGATATTCACCTATTAATGGTATAGTGACGTCGTATTGATGCAAACGTCCGTTGATACGGAGAGATTGACTTCCGGTATCGAATCCTTTTTCTTCCCAGGTGATATCCCGTCCGATCTGTATTAACCGGGCTTTTTTTTCAGTGCTAATTCTGATGAAAACCTGCAATGCTTCATCGGCTTGAGGCGAAGTGACCACGGGAATACCGGGTTTGATAATACCGGCTTTCTCACCGGCGATCTCCCGCAGGGTATTACCTAAAATCTCGGTATGTTCAAGACTGATCGAGGTAATCGCACAGGACTCCGGAAGGATGACATTTGTTGCATCGAGGCGTCCGCCCAACCCTACTTCAATAACCCCGAAATCGCATTTATTCAGGGCAAAATAGAGGAATCCGAGAACTGTTATTATCTCAAATGTGGTTAGTTTACCGTACACTGCTTCCCGGTTAATTATTTCAACCTCGGGTTTTAACCGATCGATCAGTTCGACCACCTCGTCATCGGAGATAAGCGTATCATTGATTCTGATTCGTTCATTGAAGGTAATTAGATGAGGTGAAGTATAGAGTCCGGTTTTATACCCGGCGGCAATTAGTGCGGCGGCAATCAAAGCGGAAACACTTCCCTTGCCCTTGCTACCGGCAATGTGGACGGTTTTATATTTCGATTGTGGATTATCCAGGCGCTCAAGCAACGTAACGACTCGCCGGAGATCGTAATTGACAGCATCACGCGGCCTATTTTGTGTTTCGTAATTGACGAAACTATATATATAATTCAGGGTTGATTGGTATGATTCAGTCATTCGTTCTGAGCCTCGATTACTTGTGTGGTTAATTATAACATTGAGCATTGACTTCAGGCAAAGTTATTTTTGACTGGAAAACGTGTAAACTATTGTGTGAGTGTGAGTAGTTTACTGCCGGTCGGCTATGGTATAATCGAGATAAATAGCGCCCGGGGTTCGGAAGGTGTTAGAACCGCAGGTTCTATTATCGACATTGATTCGCAACGGATCGATACCGTCCGAAGAACAGGGCGGTCACGTCATCACAATGATGCTTCGAATCTGACGGTTCTGGCTGCTACTGGAGTGAGAAATAAACCTGGAATATATAAGATGGACCATTTGATCGGCGGGGAGGAAACCAGAAGCAACCCAAGGTACGACACCTATCGTGGAAAAGAGCCAGGAAATAACGCAGTTTTTTCTGATGATGAGTATAAAATACGTTGAGAGGAGTAGTTAATGGCGAATACACCGGTAGTAATGACGACGGACTTACCTTTACCTCTATTTATCCGTGGCAAAGTACGAGATACGTACGATCTGGGGGATTTTCTGCTGATTGTGGCTACCGATCGGATTTCAGCTTTCGATGTGGTGTTGCCGAACGGGATACCGGACAAAGGGAAAGTCCTGAACCAGATTTCCGTGTTCTGGTTCGAAAAGACACGTTCGATCGTGGCTAATCACGTAGAAAAACCGGTCGATGGCTTGTCTGTGATTCTTGATTACGTTAATAACAAAAGTATAAAGCTGCCGGAGTATCTGAAATACCGTTCCATGGTAGTACGCAAACTTCAACGCGTTAATGTGGAGTGCGTGGCACGCGGTTATCTTTCCGGTTCGGGGTGGGCGGAATACCAGAAAGCAGGAACAGTGAACGGTATAAAATTGCCGAAGGGCCTTCAGGAGAGCCAGAAACTACCAGAACCCATCTTTACTCCGACTACCAAGGCGGAGACGGGCCATGATATGCCGCTTACCATGGCGGAGACAGCGGAAATCGTTGGTAAAGCACTTGCCGAGAAACTAAAAGAAACTACACTGGCATTATATGCTTATGCGCGTGATTATGCTTCGGAAAAAGGGATCATTATTGCCGACACTAAGGTTGAATTCGGTCTGAACAACGGTAAACTGGTGCTGATTGATGAACTGTTAACCCCTGACTCCTCACGGTTCTGGGAAGCTAAAGAATATAAGGTCGGGAAATCGCAGCCCAGCTATGATAAACAGCCGGTCCGTGACTGGTTGGTAGAATCCGGCTGGAATAAAGAGCCACCGGCACCGGTATTACCGTCGGAGGTAGTGGAAGCTACCAGCCGCCGTTATCGCCAGGCGTATGAAAGATTGACCGGGAACAAGTTGTCTTGAAGTAAAGACAATCCTTGGAACTTGAGGTGTGTTTACCAGGTTGTTACGTATTTGCAACCTTTTCGCAACCTTGATACCGGTCTATTTAACTAAAAATTTACATTCTGGTTTTATTCTAATACTACACACAACTTTTTTCATGACCCTCCCACGAAAAAGCCCGGTTGTCCCACCGGGTTTTTTCAATTTAAGGGGATCATTATTTTTCCAGGCGGTCTTTTGTACTGGGTAATTCAGTGGCGATACGTTTATCGATCCTGGTAGCCATGTCCAATGCGCGACCCAAAGCTTTAAAAAGCGATTCCGCCCGGTGGTGATCATTCTGTCCATAAAGGATCCGCGCGTGTAAGTTGACCTTGCCTGCGGATGCCAGCGATTCCAAAAGGTGACGAATGAGGTCGGTGGCAAACCCTTTCATATCGTTGCCCTGAAAACCGAGGTCGAGGACTGCGTATCCACGACCGCTAAGATCAATAACAACTGTCGCCAGGGCATCATCGAGCGGCACGCTGGCATCAGCCATGCGGACAATACCTCGCTTTTCTCCCAGGGCTTGATTCAATGCCTGACCGAAACAGATTCCGATATCTTCAGCGATATGATGCTGGTCATCTCCGCAAGCGGTAATATTTATATCAAAGCGACCATGTCTGGCGATCTGCGAAAGCAGGTGATCCAGCATTTGAATGCCGGTATTTATGGCAGAATCACCACGACCGTCGATATCCAGTTCCAACCGGATTTCGGTCTCTTTAGTTTTTCTGTTGATGACCGCTTTTCTTTGTGACATCAATATACTCCGTGAATTTTTGACGCCTTAGTTTACCATACAATATCAGGATACCGGAACTCTGGTGATGCGTAATTTTACCGGATGATGCTGGTTTGTGTTATATTCACTATATTCTGGTGTGAGAATTTTGTTATGTTGAAAAAACTTCTGTTTTTGACATTGAGTGTAGTCACTGTTCTAAGCCTGTTTTCTACAGGTTGTCAATTGATAAAAACGACGCGTACTCCCGGCACCGGAGGGACGTTAAATTTATATGGAATTGATCCGACAACCCTGGATCCGGCAGTAGGGGCGGAGGCAACGTCAATCGAGTACATTCTCCAGTTATTCAGCGGACTGGTCAAGCTTGATGCTAACCTCGACCCCGTAAAAGATATTGCCGAGAGTTGGGATGTCAGTAATGACGGGCGTACCTACACTTTTCACCTCAGACAGGATGTTAAATTCCACAGCGGCCGGGCAGTAAAAGCCCAGGACTTCAAGTATTCCTGGGAACGCGCCTGCAACCCGGCCACCGGTTCGGCGACAGCGGCTACTTACCTCGGTGATATCGTTGGTGTCAAAGAAATGTTGACCGGTCAAGCCAGACAGATAAGCGGAGTGCAAGTAATCAATGACCACACCCTGGCAGTAAATATTATTACGCCGAAAAACTATTTTTTGTTTAAGCTGACTTACCCGGTTGCTTTTGTGGTTGATGAGCAGAGTGTCAGGAGTGGCAGGGAGTGGTGGCGTACTCCCAACGGTACCGGTCCTTTTTACCTTAAGGAGTGGACGACCGGCAAACAACTGGTTCTGGAAAAGAATAGTGATTATTATGGAAAGATTGCCAGTCTTGACAGAGTGGTCTTCCACCTGCTGGCGGGACTGCCTATGAATTTATATGAGACCGGGAATATTGATGTAGCGGAGGTTTCATATATCTATATTGATAGAATCACCGATCCGGCTGGCCCTTTTCATGATCAATTAATCATCACACCGGAGTTAAGTTTTTATTACATCGGCATCAACACGAAAACGCCGCCTTTTAACGATCCCGTTGTCCGGCGGGCGTTTGTTATGGCAGTTGATAAGAAAAAAGTAGTCTCCCTTGTTTTTCAGGATACCCTGCAAAAAGCCGATGGCATCGTTCCGCCGGGAATCGACGGGCATAACAAGTCCATCGAAGCACCGCCGTTCGATCCTTCTGGTGCAAAGGCAATGATCCAGCAGTCCAAATACGGGGATGTAACCAATTTACCCGAGATCACGCTTACCACCGCTGGTGAGGGCGGCGCAGTGGCCGGATGGCTTCAGGCGGTCGTATATCAGTGGCAGCAAAACCTCGGGGTGAAGGTTAAAATCCGTCAACTGGAGCCGTCCCGTTACTACTACGCATTGGCAGAAGAGAAAGACCAACTATTTGATCTCGGCTGGATTGCCGATTATCCCCATCCCCAGAACTTCCTGGAAGTATTGTTTGCTACTGGCAGCGATATCAATTACGGTGAATATTCGAATCCGGAAGTTGATATGTTGTTACAGAAGGCGGGGGTTGAAATCGACCATGGGAAGAGTATCAAATTATATCAGCAGGCTGAGCAAATACTGGTCCATGATACTGCTTGTATCCCATTGTGGTTCGGCAAGAATTACACCCTGGTGAAACCTTATGTGAAAGGATACCGGCCAAACCCGCTTGGCTTTGTATTATTCAACGAAGTGTCGCTACAGCGGTAAGAAGTGAATCTCGGTTCGTGCTTGACATCGAACTGAAAGGGGTTTGCCAGCCAGTCCAATATGGGTTGGCGAATTATCATCTTTTATTTTGCTGGATCTTTTTTAGATAACGATACAGGACTTACTTGAGGTCGTAATAGCCCCAGACCGGAACCACGTTGAGCGGCCGTCCGGATTGTCCCGGACTTACTGTCGGCCTTAAATATTCCTCTGGTCTGACGATACGGTAAGTCATGGCATTTTGCTTGCAACTCACAATGCATACTCCGCAACCTTTGCATTTATCCGCGTCGACCACGGCTTTGTGTTTCTGTGAATGATCAACTTTTTCCATTGAAACGGCTTCAAACGGACAGCGTTTGAGGCATTGTTCGCAGCCCTTGCATTTGTCGGAATCCACCACGGCCAGGAAACGGTTTGGGTTCATCAAGTCGAACCGGTGGGCACGAGTCACCGGAAACAGGTTTTCACATGCGCAACTGCAGCAATAACAGTCGCCCCAGTGTACCAATCCTGCTTCTTCCGCTTGCCGGGCGATGTCCAGCGCTTCCGCTGTTGACACTCTTTTCAGCAGTGTCCCGGGTAAACTGATGTAATATTCGCCGCGTGGTCGGTCGAAACAGGCGAAGCAGGTCATCAGCGGGTGATCGCAACCGCCCCAGGATACCCGGCAGCCGCAGGGAGCGATAATGCGGCTTTTCGCATTCTCGATCCGCAGTTTAAAATTTTCCTCGGGCAATAAATCCTCAAACTTGATATCGGGGCTTCTTTCAATCGCACTGATAGCTGGTGATATCGGAAGGCTTCTTCCTCCGGCTTGCCGTGTCTTTATGGCATTGTTCAGGAAGGTATAACTCCATTCATTCCGGAAATAATCGTCCCACAGTTCCTTGACTTTTTTGGTGACGGCGTTGGGACCGGTATGAGGAGCAGTATCGGCAACCGTATCATGATGGAAAGCCAGTACAGTTTTGTGGAAAGCAAACTGAGTCTTGCCCCGTGTCAGGATCGCTCGGTCCACCAGTTTGTCCAGCATTGCGGAGATTTCCTTTCCGGGAATGCCCAGTCTGGTAGATAACTCGGCGCCGGTCGCCGGTTCGAATAATTCATAACAGATGGATGCTTCATTTTCTGTGAACATCGCTTCAAGGACGCGGACAAAACGTTCCGAATTTGGTTCTCCCAGTTTGGTAGCCAGTGATTTATAAATGCTTTCAGTCATGACTCTCCTCCCGCATTTATTGAGATAACCGATCTAACGTGATGATCCTCTTTTTTTAATAACGCTCATTTCGTTCTCCAACCAGTCATACCACGCTTGCAGTCCCTGGCCGGTTTTAGCGGAGACAGGAAAGATTTTTGCCGCCGGTTTGAGACCGAAGACCGCCCGGGAAAACGACTCAAGATTAAAATCAAAATAAGGCGAGACATCGACCTTGTTTACCAGGATCACGTCAGATGCGGTAAACATCATGGGATATTTGTACGGTTTATCATCACCCTCCGGCACACTCAACAGCATGACGTCTTTATGCGCACCGAGGGCGAACCCGGCGGTACATATCAGGTTGCCGACATTTTCAATTATGATCAGATCGAGGTTCGAGAGATCGAGGTTCTCGAGTGCTTTTTTAACCATGTTGGCATCGAGATGACATGCGCCTGCCGTATTGATCTGGATTGCCGGAATTGACAACTGGTTCACTTTATCGGCATCGATGGTCGAAGCCACATCACCTTCGACAACTGCAATTCGGGTATTGCTGCGGAACCGGTTAATCGTTTGTAAAATCAGGCTTGTTTTTCCCGCTCCGGGTGCAGAAGTGATATTTATCATTAAAATGAGGTGGGCATCGATCAATTCCCGGTTTTTGCGGGCAATTTCATCGTTTGCGCCCATGACCTCTTCTTTAATAGTCAATAACTTGACACTCATTTATTCGACCTCCAGACTTTCGATGTATAGTTCCCTTCCGGCGATGATATCTACTTGTTGCTCCTGGCAATCCGGGCAGCGAAAATCAAAACCTTCGGTAGTAAATGTCTTCTCGCATCTGCGGCAGCGCAACTGAGTCGGAATGTGTGCGAAGTTGATCGTTGCTCCGGCAGCAATGGTGTCCCGGCTGAGAAAATTGAAATAAAACGTGACCGCTTCGTCAACTACGCCGGAAAGTTCGCCTACCACCAGGTTGATTTTATATACTCGGACAGCCTCCGCTTTCTGCGCATTATCCAGCGCAATTTTTAGTAACGATTCAACGATGCTTTGCTCGTGCATTCTATGGATATTATTCCGGTATTGTATACAGGCGCGGCTACAGTCTAAGACGGCGTTGCCGGGATGTCAAGATTGTTTTGCTGATACGTTTGGTCCGATATGCACTTCTGATTCAGGACTCGTGGAAACTGGTAGTGCAGTGAGATTTGAACAGTGGTAGAATGACCTAAATTTTCATGGAAAACATCTTTGATTAATATGAATTTAATCGGGAGAAAAAGGGACAATGCGTTATGACGAGTTGATTAAAGACAAAGCGCCTCCATGGCCTTACCCTGTTAATTACGGGAAAGATAATGAAATCTCTTGTGATGTCCTGGTGTTGGGCGGTGGTATCGCCGGTTGCTGGACGGCGATCAGTGCCGCGCGTAAAGGAGTACGGGTTGTCCTGGTGGAAAAGGGGACGGCAGTCTCTTCGGGAGCAGGGGGGGCGGGAGTTGATCACTGGCACTCTATTGTTACCAATCCAGCCAGCAAGATTTCGCCGGAGGAGTTTTCCCAGGCCTTGCTTGAAAGCCGACAGGGCTGGCGTAATGGCATCGGATTACATATTACCAGCAGGGAGAGTTATGATTGCCTTCTTGAAATCGAGAAGATGGGTATGAAAATACGAGACACGGACGACGAGTTCCTGGGAGCGGAGTTCCGTGATGAGCAAACCAAACTGCTTTTTGCTTACGACTATGGCGCGAAATATTGTGCCCGGGTCTGGGGACATGACGTGAAAAAAACGTTATACCGGGAATGCAAGCGACTCGGTGTAAGCATATTCGATCATGTTTTTATTTCAAGTCTGCTTACCGCAGGAGGGAAACAGGGAACCCGCGTACTAGGTGCTACCGGATTGAATACCCGCACCGGGGAATTTTATGTCTTCAAAGGTAAAGCATCAGTCCTGTGCATGTATTTCCCCCAGCGGCAGTGGATTTTTTCTTCGGAAATAAGGGGGTTGACTTACAGTCACCGTACTCCTAATTTAACCGGAGATGGGCATGCTATCGCCTGGAGATCCGGAGCATTAATGGCTGGAGTTGAGGCATCGAGCCCTCTGGGCGCTGGACCATTCGGCTATCCCCAGTACGGTTACGGAAATCCGCATAATACCTGGTATGCCTGTACCATGGTCGATGCCAACGGCAAAGAAATTCCCTGGGTTGACCGTGACGGAAGGATATTGCAGACAATCTCCGAACGTTATTACCCGGCTCCGGGACAGCGGTTTTTCCTTTCGGGGGGTGGTGAAGGACCAGACTACCGTTACCGCGGTCCGCAGATGATGCCGGTCAAAGGAATGGATCACTTCGGTCCGCCGGGCGAGTCAGTTAAATATTTTGAGGCCGAGTTGCCTTTGTATGCCGATTTGCCGGGCATGCCGGAACACGAGAGGCGGGCGATTTTCGGACTGATGGTCGGACAGGAAGGTAAAACCCGTATCCCGATATACCAGACATATACCCGGGCAGGGTTTGATCCGGACCGGGATATGCTTCAGGCATACAGCCAGGGTGGTTTTTCCAAGTGGCGACAGGCTTCAGGGGGTGGGGTGATATCCGGGGGCGGACCGGTAGTCGATTGGAATCTGATGACCAGCCAGGAAGGACTGTTCGCCGCGGGAGGCCAGATTTTTTTCAATGGCGATCATGCCTACGCTGCTGCAACCGGAAGATATGCCGGCAGGAGAGCGGCGGATTATGCTCAAGGTGCTGCTGAACCGGTTGTTGATCCGGTGCAGGTCACGGCGGAAAAAGTCCGTGTCTATGCTCCGGTTCGCCGAAAAACAGGTTTAGACTGGAAAGAGTTGAATGCCGGTGTTTGTAAAATTATGCAGGACTATTGCGGCGCCGAGAAGAGCGAAACCATATTAAAGATCGGTCTGCAATGGTTCGATGAGGCTGAACGGGGTGAAGCAACCCAGGTTATTGCCCGCAACCCGCATGAACTGGTACGGGTTTTGGAAGTATTTAACATCTTGACCAACGGGCAGATGATAATGGAAGGCTGCCGGGTAAGAAAGGCCAGCAATACCTTCCTTGGTTTTGTCCGCACCGATTATCCGGCAATTAATCCACCGGAATGGAATATGTGGACCACAATCCGAATGGAAAACAACAGCGTGAAAACTGGTAAACTGCCACTCGACTATCACGGCGATCTGGAGAAAAATTATCAGGCCTGTTCCGGTCATTAAAGGAGAGATAGTGATGGATGGTAATGATGACATCCGTATGTTCCCTAACATGGTCACCCCGTCCAGTCCGGTTATTTTTGATCTTGATGTGTGTACGGGATGCAATAATTGCGTTGAGCATTGTGTGATGGGCATTCTCGTGCCGAACCCGGAACCGCATAATCCGCCGGTCATTCTTTATCCTGACGAATGCTGGTATGATGGTGTATGCGTGGAGAATTGTCCGCTCTGGGACAAGGGGGCGATAACGTTAAATCATCCGATGAACCAGCGGACACGCTGGAAAAGGAAAGCAACCGGAGAGCATTTCCGGATCGGGATGCCCAATCCCCCGCCTCCCGTCAACCGCCCGCCTGCCAGCGGATGGTAGCGGATGAGAAAATCATTCCGGTAGCCATTCAAATCAAAACGGAAAGCGATATTGAATTAGACGGTAATAACAGCTTTACCGGAAAGTGGAGGAAGATGTAATGAAAGTAACAAGCGTTGAGATCTGGGATACCAGTTCGCCTATGCAGGCAACATGGCATCCGGTGATTATCCGTGTGAATACCGATGAAGGGATCAGCGGCCTTGGGGAAGTTGGTTTAGCTTACGGAACCGGCCATTCCGGTGGAGCTGGATATGTGAAGAACCTTGCCGAGAGTTTTGTACTGGGTGCCGATCCCCTACGGCTTGAATGGTTATGGGAGACAATGTTCCGAAATACCTTTTGGGCGCAGGGCGGTGGTCCGGTGGTGTTTGGGGCGATGAGTGCAATTGACATTGCCTGCTGGGATATCAAAGGGAAATATCTCAACCAGCCTGTATACCAGTTGTTAGGCGGAAAAACTAACGATAATCTGCGGTCATATGCATCCCAGATACAATTCGGCTGGGATACAGAGAAATTTTTCCGATTAAGTAGAGCAGAAGAATACGCTGAAGCTGCCCGGATCGCAGTGGCTGACGGCTATAATGCGGTAAAAGTTGACCCGACGACATTTGATGAATCCGGCAACCGTATCGCTAACCTGGATAAAATCCTGGAACGCCGCACGATAAAATTGGTGCGTGATCGAATCGAAGCGATCCGGCGCGCAGTTGGTGATGATGTAGATATCTTGATCGAACTTCATGCTGTAACATCGGTCACCAGTGCCATTCAGATCGGTCAAGCGCTTGAGGAATTTAATTGCATGTTCTTCGAAGAGGGAGTGCATTACCTTAATGTAGACCTTCAGGAGAAACTAGCGCGCAATGTGAAAATTCCTATGGCTGCCGGAGAACGACTATATACTCGCTGGGGGTACCGGCAGTATTTTGAAAAGCAAACCCTGGCTATGATCCAGCCTGATTTATGCTTAGTTGGCGGATTGACTGAAGGAAAGAAGGTATGCGATTATGCCCGGGTTTACGATATCACCGTGCAGATGCACGTTTGTGGTAGCCCAATATCGACCGCAGCGGCGCTACAGCTTGAAGCCGTCATACCTAATTTTCAGATCCATGAACATCATGTCAATTCCATCAAACAAGGAGTCCGGGAAATATGCGTGCAGGATTACCAGCCGCAAAGAGGACGCTATACCGTCCCCAACCTGCCGGGGTTGGGTTTAGATTTGAATGAAGTGGTAATTTCACGGTCGCCCTGTGTGATTGTCAAGTAGGATCGTATTCTTGGTGACCTTGTAATATCTGCTTATAAGGATAGTACGTATCAGCCTTTTTTCTCTTCGTCCTGCAGTTCCCCGGTACTAACCCCGTATTGCCGGTGATGCTTTTCCAGTACGTTCATGGTATTCTCCAGACGATATCGTCGTCCCGTTACCGGAAAATCAATGGTATATCGCCAGCATTATATCCGCTGCTCGCGAAATGACATCATGAAATCGACCTTGTTATTTGGTTACTTGTGGAAAGTGTGATAGAGTAAAAAATGCTGATTTTTTCGGTTACTTGTCACGAGCTGTTTGTTATCATGTACGGGGCTGAGGAGCTGGTATGAAATTTGAAAGTATTCTGTATGAAAGTCCGGAAGATCGGCCTGCTATCAAGCCAGAAATGCCGGATTATTTTACCGATCTTAATCTCGACCAGATTGTTGATGCTGCAACGAAAGGTAAGCAGGAATACAATCTAAAGTCGTTTTTTGGGACGCCGCTTACCAGCATCCGGGCAATTCAGTACCGTCAGGAAATCATGCGGGAACTGGAGCGGCCGGAAATTGCGCAAATCATTAATACGTTCGCTCGCGGTATGCATAATATGCGTGATTGCCTGTCACGCGGCGATCGCTTGTATTACGTACTGCAAAAACAGAGATGGTTCATCGATGGTGTCAACTACTATTGCGAAGCAGTCAATCTTCTGCTGCAAGAGTTGTCTGGTGTGGATTTGAAATCGCGGGGTATGCTTGCTTTCCGCGAATATCTGAAAGAATACATCGCCTCACAAGCTTTTACGGGGCTTAATAGCGAGACCAGGCGTTTGAAAAACGAACTGGCGGCGGTTAATTACTGTATCCAGATCAAAGGAAAAATCATCACTGTCCGGCGCTGGGAATCAGAGCCGGATTACACTGCTTCCGTAGAACAGACTTTTGAGAAATTCAGGCGCGCGGAAGAGGCAAAAGATTACCGGGCCAGGTTTACCGAGTCCCCCGAACTGAACAGTATGGAAGTCCAGATACTGGAAGCGGTGGTTAAATTAAACCCTGATTTATTTGATGATCTGGACGAGTATTGTGGAATGTACGCAAACTTTTCCGATAATACGATGGTTAATTTCGACCGGGAAATCCAGTTTTATCTTGCATACCTGGAACTTCTAAATACTTTAAGATCGAAGGGACTGCATATCTGTTACCCGGAGGTTTCAGACACCAGCAAAGAGATAATGCTGAAAGAAGGATTCGACCTGGCGCTGGCGATAAAATTGCTGAACGATGAACGTGAAGTGGTATGCAACGACTTTTATATGCAGGGAGCAGAGCGTATCTTTGTGGTTTCCGGCCCTAATCAAGGAGGGAAGACAACCTTTGCCCGTACCTTCGGGCAATCACATTACCTGGCCAGTCTGGGATGTCCGGTTCAGGGCAAACAGGCCCGGCTTTTCTTGTTTGACCAACTATTTACTCATTTTGAAAAAGAAGAAAATGTCGAGGATCTGAAAAGCCGCCTCGAAGATGACCTGACACGTATCCATCAGGTTATAAGCCAGGCGACGTCACGAAGTATCATCATCGCTAATGAAATACTGACTTCTACTACCTTAGACGATGCCGTCTTCCTCGGCCGGAAAGTAATGGAACGGCTGAGCCGGCTCGATATGCTTTGCGTCTGGGTAACTTTTGTCGAAGAATTATCGACATATAACGAAAAAACGGTAAGCATGGTCAGTATTGTGGACGCGGATAATCCAGCCATACGAACCTATAAAATAGTCAGGAGACCGGCGCTCGGCCTTTCCCACGCGATTGCGATCGCAAAAAAGTACGGCTTGACTTACGAGACGCTGAAGGAGCGTATAAAGTGAAAGTCTTTCTTATGTTTCCCGACCGTGATTTTGATTCCGAGCAGAGTGAACCTTGGAACGGATCGGATCTGATTCGCGACCTGCAGCTTGATCATATCCTGAAAGCTATGGCAATCGGCGATAATTTCATATACCGCATCGCCCAGACCGCTCTATTAGCTGGTCTATATGCCGGGCGGGAAGAAATCTTGTATCGGCAAGCGGTGCTGAAAGATTGCATGCAAAACGCGGCAGTGATCAGAAGCTTATATGAACTGGCTACGGCAGCCGCCCAATATAAAGACCGCTCTTACCGGGGAACTGCCGTGGTGAATTATCCACCAGCCATCTTGTCCGATGCTGTAGAAACACTGGAGTCTTTCCTGGGTATGCTGAAGACTTTACGCCTGACTGCCGTCCGGGAGAAAGACAAATTTACTTCTGAAGGATTCAGACATTTTTATGCGAAGGTAACAGAGGAATTTAATGATGATTACCTCGGAAAGGTCAAAGAGCACCTTTCCGAGTTGAAATTGACCCGGGGGCTGCTGATCGGAGCGCAACCGGGCAGGGGCAATAAAGGGGCAAACTACGTTTTGCGTCAACCAAACAAGCAGAAGGGATGGGTGCAGCGGGTCTTCACCAGAGGGCCGAAAGGATACTCTTTCCGTGTCGACGATCGTGATGAGGTTGTTGCCCGGGACCTGGGGATACTGAAAAGCCGTGGTCTAAGTTCGGTGGCTAATGCTACCGCTCAATCGGCAGACAGTGTTCTCAATTTTTTCCTGGTGTTACGTACTGAATTGGCTTTTTACGTAGGTTGCCTCAATCTTTTCGACCGCCTGAAAATGATCAATGCTCCGGGGTGCTTTCCGGAACCGGCGACAGCCGGCGAGGCCAAGTTTACTGCGGAAGGGCTTTACGATCTGTCTCTGGCTTTGAGCATGGAACCGCCGGTGGTCGGTAATGAAATCCATGCCGACAGCAGAAATCTCCTCATTATTACCGGTGCCAACAAAGGCGGCAAAACGACCTTTCTGCGCAGCGTTGGGCAGTCCCGGTTGATGATGCAAAGCGGGATGTTCGTCCCGGCTCGCTCATTCAAAGCGAGTATCTGTAGAGGTCTATTCACCCATTTCAAGCGGCGTGAAGATGTCAGTATGGAGAGTGGCAAGCTGGACGAAGAACTCAACCGGATGAACCAGATTGCGGAACACCTGACCGCTGGTTCGGTCGTATTGTTAAATGAAGCATTCGCCTCCACCAATGAAAGGGAGGGGTCTGAGATCGCCCGTCAAATCGTTACTGCTTTATCCGAGAAAAAAGTAAATGTGATATTTGTTTCGCATCTTTATCAGTTTACGCGCGGGTTTTTCGAAAAGAGGTCGGATGATACCTTATTCCTGCGTGCGGAAAGAAAGGAAGACGGAACAAGGACTTACCGGTTGATAGAAGGCGAACCTCTCGAAACCAGCTATGGTGCAGATCTGTACTACCGGATCATGGAAGGTGATCAGTCACATGCCCAAATATAAAAAAGGTGATAAAGTCAAGGTAAGTTTGCAAAGTCACTCTCCATACCGGGGTTATACGGGAGTAGTGGATCAGAATCCGGAAAAATATTTTCCGGTGCCGAAGAAAGCCAGCGGCTACTGGTATTTAGTGCGTTTTGAAAAGAGCGGACTGCATCCGGCGGCACGATTTTTGGAAGAAGAACTGGAAGCTGCCGCCTGATTATATTAGAACAAGTAACACTATGATATAAACAAACAATAAAATATTAGTGAATGATATTATTAAGTTATTATTTACTTTTATCGCGATGCTTAGAAGACTATCGTTTTATACGGTTGGTAAATACAACTAAGTTATTTTCGTATTACTCTAGAAACCATCCAATATGGACCATGACAATTGTCCAGTAACGGCTTGTTTATATTAGCATCTACAATATCTTGTGAGATATTCCCACCGCCAACATAAACAGTCATTCCAACCCAAGCCACAATCTCACGCTTGTCGTTAAGAATTGCTACTTTCCTATCTATGACATCCGTCGTATATCCATGAGGCCAGATAAGTAACATGCTTGATCCGATTATGTATCAATAAGTGGGGAATAATGATCTTAGTCGTATACAGCCATTGTCGATAATCAGCCGTCCGCGTGCTGAATCATCCGGATATGCTATGTCAGGACTTAAAAGGGTAGGAAATGTTTCTGCATGGGGTGAATTACATCCCACTAATAGAAATTGACATACGAGGGTAACACTCATAACTGCCACAAATAATTTGGATATTTTCACGGTTATTTCTCAAGCACAATTTATTTTAGATATTCCAAACGCCTACTTATTATGTAACTGTCGTAAAGATATTCAACAATGAACTCAAAGGCTACTGACCACAGGAGATCAGAGCCTTTAAGTTCATTATTACGATCGATCCGTTATTTTAACTTTTATCAAGCTTGCCGCAAACTTTTTATAATTTCCCGCCAACCAGGTGTTTTACCGTACATCAGTAGATGAGTACGGAAAATCCGGGAAGCCAATATCAAACAACCGTAAATAGAAAGCCCCAGGACGATAATACTAATGATGAGTTCCCACAAGGGGATACCACTATCGATGCGTATCATTACCGTCAGCGGCGCAGTCAAGGGGAAGATGGTAAGTATTTTCGTAACGAGATGGTCGGTATTCTCCATGATGAAGGGCATCAGGAAGAAAGGTATCGTCCCGCACAGAGTGATAATGATCGACATTTGCGCTCCGTCCCGCTGCGTTGGAGTGATAGCCCCGACACAGGCCATGAGAATGGCAAACAGGAAATACCCCAGTATGAAAAAAAGCAGGCTAAGGATAATTACATTACCCGGCAGTTGTAAGGTACCGAAAAGGCCGCCGATGTTGCTGGAGACGAAACGGATAATAGCAAAACCCGAGGCCAACCAGATGATTATCTGGAGTAAACCGGCAGCACCTAACGCCAGTACTTTACCGGTGATCAATTGTTTAGTTGACACTGAGGAAAGCAGGACTTCCATGATCCGGTTCTCTTTCTCTTCGCTCAGCCCCTGTAACAGATAACCGGAGGCATTAAAAATAGCCATAATCAGCAATATACTGAAAAGATAAGATACGATATACGCCCCAAAGCCCCCCTGCCCCGTAGCCACATTCCCGGTTTTATCGAGCACGACACTAGATAAAGCCATGGGATACTTGATGCGGTTCACGATTTCCGGGCTGACATCATTTTTGAGAAGATTACTAATCAGGTAACTGCGTATGGCTTCCGATACATCAACCGGCGTCTCAATCCGGGTTTTCATGGAAAAACGGGTAACTAGGCCGGTATTGAGGTAGTCCTGGGGAATGATGAAATATTCTTTAAGATTCCCGGAGACAAGCTCCTGTTTGGCGGCTTCATCATGCGGGTAGATCAGGATCTGTAGATCACCCTGGTTCGTAAAGTCAGTAAAGAGTCCGGTCTGGTCGATGCAGCCGATGCGGTCGACCTTGGTCACTTCCGGGGGGGTGGCTAATCCGGAGATGAGTTGATAAAGGATGATCCCGATCAATCCCAGCATCGGGATCGCCAGTGTGGTAATAATAAACCCTTTTCTTCGCAGAGTCGTCAAAAGTTCATTTTTAAAAATGACGATCGTTTTTTTCATTTTTCGGCTCCGGCAACCTGGATAAAGATATCATTAAGTGAGGGCATGGCTACCTCGAATTTATTGATCGTTGTCTTCCGGGATACCAGCAGTTCCAGGAGTTGCTGGTGGGTATAATTACCGTGAGTATGTATCTCCACCGTGTGGTTGCCTACCGGCTTGATATCGATACCCTCAATTCTTCCAATGTTTCCCTCATAGTCCAGCAGGATGGAATCGCTTTTAAATCTGGCTTTGATTTCGTCGATATCGCCATAAAGGACATTTTTCCCCTTATTGATCATGAAAATCCGGCCGCACAGTTCTTCGACTTCGTTCATACGGTGGGTACTTAACATGATGGCTCGCCCCTGTGCTTTCAACTCCAATATCATTTCTTTCACCATTTTGACGTTGACCGGGTCCAGGCCGTTAAAAGGTTCATCGAGAATGATGACCTGGGGATTATGCAGGATAGCTACCAATATCTGCACGATTTGTGCCATACCAAGGCTCAGTTCTTCGATCTTGCGGTTGCGGTAATTTGCATAGCCGACCCTGGCCAGCAATGCTTCGGCGTGCTGTTTGGCGGCTTGCTTGGACATCCCCTTCAGGGTTGCCAGGTAAACCATGCTGTCGATGATAGGGAGTTTGCGGTACAGTCCTCTTTCTTCCGGTAAGTACCCGATGCGGTCCTTGATATCATCGCTAAATTTCTTGCCGAAGACTAATACGCTGCCCGAATCAGGCTTGATCACGTCCATGATCATACGGATATTGGTCGTTTTCCCGGCCCCGTTGGGGCCGATGATACCCAGGATTTCGTGCCCGGATACGGTAAAGGATACATTATCCACCACGGTCCGGTTGCCGTATCTTTTGGTGACATTATTCACTTCGACGTCAAACATGCTGTTGCCTCAAATAGACATTAACTTAATCATTATAGAATCAGTCAGCAGGCTTGTAAATTACAGGCCGAAAGCAAAGAAGATGCGTTTTTCGGACCAAAATGGGCCAAGAGTCCGGAGCAAAGTGGGCCAGACTATGAGGGGGGAGCGGGGAAACTTATAAGCCCGCAGCGGAGACGACAGGTTATTAGTCAGGTACAGGAAAGACTTAAGGTCTCCGAGAGGCGGGCATGCCAGGTATTGGGGCAAGCCCGAAACACCCAGCGCCGAAAACAGCAAAGCAGTGAAAACGAGTCAAGGCTGACTGCTGATATCACGGCACTGGCAATAAAATACGGCCGCTATGGATATCGACGGATCACGGTCTTACTCAAGGAAAGGGGCTGGAGAGTGAATCATAAGCGGGTAGAACACATTTGGCGGCAGGAAGGGCTGAAAGTGCCGCTGAAGCAGCCTGAGCGGGGTCGGTTATGGCTGAATGACAGTTCCTGTATCCGCTTGAGACCGCAGTACAAAGACCATGTCTGGAGCTATGATTTTGTGATTTCCCGTATCTCTGATGGCCGGGCATCTAAGATGCTGAATATTATTGATGAATACACCCGGGAATGGCTGGTGGAAATGGGTGTGCAGACTCTGTTCATTAAACCAGGAAGTCCTTGGGAGAATGGTTACATTGAATCATTCAACGGCAAATTAAGAGATGAGATGTTGAACCGGGAGATCTTCATCACACAAATAGAAGACTCGGTATTGATTGCGCAGAGGAAGAAGGAATACAATCAGGTCAGGCCACACAGTGCCCGGGGATACAAGCCACCGGCGCCTGAAGCTAAAGTGCCCGTCGCTCTAACTCATTAGTTGGTGCTATCTAAGGGGGCTGGTCACCAAGGCGCAGGTAGCGGGGCAGAGCCGCATATGATAGAAGATATCTCTCCTCAAAAGAAAGAGATAATGATAGACGGACATCAGGTATGGTTCCGTGTAACAGGAGCTGGTATTCCCTTGATAATCCTAGCCGGTTGGGGAGGCTCTACCGACAAATATTTTCCTCTTCAGGATAGGCTCGGTATACTGGGATATAGGGTCATCTTACCAGATCTCCCGGGTTTGCCGGGGAAATCTGTTCCGGTTCGAATGTCCGTGAACAAATGGGCTGCTTGGATTCATGGACTTGCAAACGCTACTGTTGGAAGGTCGTTTGTCATCGTATCACATTCACTGAGCGCACGAATTGCTGTCGAATACCTTACGTTGCAGGATTCCCATTGTAAAGGCAGCGTGTTCGTTGACCCTTGGTTGATTGGTTCAAAATGTCGGGCATCGCTGTATCACTCGCTTGCACAGGTACTTCGTTTTCTGTGTCCTGTGGTTTATCCGGATATGAATTGGGTGAAAGACAACAAAGCTTGGAGTACTGCTCTCAATTTAATTTCAGCGACTGACTGGCGACCCTCTGCACCATGTTTGATTCTTTGGGGGAAAAGAGATCCCGCGAGACTCTTGTTTAGCGAATGGAAACAATTCTATTGCGATGTCCGGAAATACGACTGGGACCATTCTCCTCAAGTCAGAGCTACGGAGGAATTAGCTATTGCTATCGACGAATTTGTGCACACAGTCTGTTAGAAACCGACCTAAAAGCGTAGATATCTCGACTTTTTAGTTGTTCGATATGTAACAACCATTGTAATGTTGTTTCAGGACGGATTCGACTCTCTCTGACCTCCACCGGAAACGCAATCAGGTTATATTTTTTATCTTTATTAGTGTATATACATACAATTGGTATGCGGGGTCCGCATTCAGTACATAAGCCCACGGGTCGTTATTAGAGGATAAGGAAGCGCATATAGGGCTTGTATTTTCATGACCACTCTCAATAATGAGCATATACTCACTAACAGGAGTGGTTTTTGATGTTTTATTCCCATATCCTATTTACAGTGAACCAGAAAGTCCTTAGCCTTTTTGCTAAATTCTCTGATAAGGAATTTTACGAGAGGCAGATTGCTCGTAAGCTTGGCATAGGTTATAGTTCTGCCAACGGTGCCCTTAACGAATTATTTTCTTCCTGTGTTATTAAACGAAGACGAGAAGGGAAAATGTGCTTCTATTCGGTTGACCGCTCCAGCCCGATCGTCATCGCATTCAAGAAACTGGTAAATTTGTTGCTGATTGTACCTCTGATAAAAGAACATATAAAACATGCTCATATAACTCTAGTCAATTACGCTAAATGCCACCGAGGCAATCACACTATCACCTACATATAGCCTTAAATCGTATATCCCAGGAGTATTTGGTACTCTCCAGGGGTTATTTATCCCCGGAAAACTAATTCCGGATTCGAACGGACCTAAATCATTAGTTTGAATTACTGTTTCCATGGATTGAGAGCGACTAAAAAATACATATTTAGTAAAAGTTACCTTTTGTTTTAAACGAATTCCGATAAACATCTTTTCACCACGGTTGTATTCATGTTTCGGCTGTTTCACATAGGAAATTGTAGGAGCGTTTTCTACCCATCCGCTTGGAGGTATACCCGGTGATGTACCTCTAAAATCACTGATGTAAGTAACCGCAGATGTACTGATACATGCACAGGTTGAAATAGCTAATAAGAAAGCTAGTAGACAGATTATCAAGTGTCTGCGCATAGATTTTCTCCTTAGTCGATTTGGTTGAGGTAATAATCCAAGAACATAATCATTCATTATCCAGTATCTGAATTTTTTCAATAAGATTCCCATAAATAAGAAGATGGATTCCAAAAATTACCCTCTTGGAATCAATTGAACCGCTGGATGGCGGTCCAATTCTCATGATGTGGGTTGCGGCTGTAGCTACGCATTTCGGTCCTCGAAAACACACGTATGAACCTCTGTAAGTACCCCAA